>JBAZDT010000114.1:0-3555 GCA_041654325.1 Bacilli bacterium
CAAGAAGTACATACTGGGCAGCGAGGCTGGATGCGGTCCGAAGATGAGACGAGAAGTTTTTTAATCTTGCCGAAGTATGAACCCGCGCGGACATAGGTTATTTCGATTTCGGCTTTTTCGCCGGGAAAGAGCCCGTCGACAAAAACCACTCCTTGATCAAAGCGGGCAACGCCTTTGCCTTCAAAGGAGAGGTCGACACAAGATGCGATGACGATTTGGCCTTTCATATGCTTAATCATTATATCTTATCTAAGCTCAAATAGGAAAAGCAGCCTTTTAAGGTTGCTTTATGTTTATCAAATAGTCAAAAATTGATAATTGGAAAATTGCAAAAGAGAAAAGGTATCGGAAAAGCCATACTTTTGTCAAAAATGTTTCATCTTTTTCTTAATTGCCAATAGTCCTTTTGCTATTATGTAATTAATAATGGGGTAAAACGTATGAAAAACTATAAATTGATGTTTATCTTCTCGTTGGTCGGGTCAGCTATTTTGGCCCTCGCTTATCTCTACAATTTGATTTTTGCATTAGCAAGCGACATCAGCCCGGTCATTCCTTCGGAAACGTTTATTTTCATCTTGCCGCTTATGATTGGCATGGTCCTCGTGCCATATGCCTTGAAAACAGAGAATAAGATTCTGATTTATATCGGCCAGATGATCAGCGTTGGCTCAGCTGCAATCTTAGTCTTTCAATTGGGACGTCTCGTCTTTGATATGGTTAACGGCGTGCCCAGCATCGTTTTCTTGCTGACGCTTGTCTGGCCCCTGCTCCTTCTTGGCGCTTCATTGACGATTATGGCTTTCGTGAAGAAATCTGACTTCCGTCCATTTCATAACGTCATCACTTTAGTCGTCCTCGCCGGAATTGCCTTGAGCGTCTTGATCGACCTCGTCATCTTAATCGTTTGGGGTGTTCAATACGGCGCATTCACGTTTGGATGTTTGGTCCCGACCTTTCTCATCTTCGTTGCCCTTGCCGTCGTCGGCTTATCGGCTATCGTTTTGAAAGATGAAGCTCGCTTGGTCAAACTCGAAGTCCCAGAATGGAAAAAACCAATAAAGCCAGCCCCTTCTCCCAAAGCAAGCGTAGAACCTAAGGCCGATCCAAAGGTTGAACCTAAAGAAGAATCCAAAGTCTCCGAAGAAGCCGCCTCTACACCGGAAGAAAAACCGCAAGCATAGATTTACACTTAATGGAAAAGGCGCCTTAACTGGCGCCTTTTTTAGCAGTATTGATACGAATTATTTTTTGATGATTTCGGCAACGGAAGTCGCAAGTGTCGCCATATTCTGCAAATCGCTTGGGATGATGATCTTGGTTGATTGACCATCGGCGACTTTCGCTAACGCTTCGTATGACTTTAGAGTTAAAACGGCCTGATCGACTTTCGCATTTTTCAACATCTCCAGACCCTTGGCCTCGGCATTGCGCATGAGAAGGACACCTTCGGCTTCGGCTTTCCTGACTTCCAGAATAGCTTGGGCTTCACCTTCAGCGTGGCGAATCGCTGATTGCTTTTGGGCTTCGGCGTTTAAGATGACCGATTCTTTATCGCCTTCGGCAATCAGAATCACGGAGCGTTTTTGGCCTTCTGCCAACAAAATTTTCTCGCGGCGTTCACGCTCGGCGCGCATCTGTCTTTCCATCGCGTCGCGAATATCCTTAGGCGGCAAAATATTTTTGACTTCAACGCGGTTGACCTTGATGCCCCAGGCATCGGTGGCTTCATCGAGAATGCTACGCATCTTGGTATTGATAATATCGCGGGAGGTCAATGTTTCGTCGAGATCTAAATCGCCGATGATATTACGAAGGGTCGTCGCCGATAGATTTTCAATCGCCGAGAGGGGATTGGCAACACCATAACAATAAAGTTTGGGGTCAGTTACCTGGAAGAAGACGACGGTATCGATTTGCATCGTGACGTTATCCTTGGTGATAACAGGTTGGGGATCGAAATCCTTAACTTGTTCTTTCGTGCTTATTCTTTGGCTGATGCGATCGAAAAACGGAATGAGCATGTGAATGCCGACTCCCCACGTGGTTAGATAACCGCCGAGACGTTCGATAACATATTTGTCGGTCTGACGGACGATTTTGATCGAACTAACTAAAATAATCAACAAAATGGCGCCTATAATACTAATGACGATGATTGCCCATGGGGCAAGACCAGCTAAAACAACGAGATTCATACTTAATTACCTTCCTTTCCGGTTTGTTCTGATTCTTCTTTTTTTACGATAAGTTTGTTGCCATCGACACCGATGACGGTTACGACAGCGCCCTCGTCGATTACGAGGCTTTTTTCATTCGCGACCACCGTCCAGACGACGCCATTAATTTTGACTTCGCCAAACGAAAACGCGGTGATGGCTTTGGTGATAACGCACTTGACACCGATTTTCTCATCGATGTTCGACATCGTCTCTTTTTTGATCAGATACTTCTTCGCGAGGGGGCGAAGGGAAAAGATCAAGACGAAACCAGCGACCAAAAAGACGATGATTTCGACCCAAAACGGCACGCCGGGAATAACCGACAAAATAATCGCCAGCAGAGCACCCGCGGCGAACCATATCGAGACGAGATCGGGCTCGATGGCTTCAATGATAATGGATAGAACGAAGATTCCGAGCCAAATCCATATCATGATTTCTTCTATTGTCATGTTTATACCCCCATACAAAATATACATTATACAATAGGTATACTCAATGATTATTGCAAGAAATTATGCGGAGTGGCCGTGCGTATTTGTATTAATACAAAAAGATAATTCGTTGATGCGCTCTCGCCGTTATCCATTATAATGAAGAATAGGAAAATAGATGATGAACAAGGATAAACACTTTTTAAAACGGCTGTGGCTATCGATTTTAATGGTCATCGGCTGGGGCGTGGCTCTTTTCACGGTAAATTTCCCAAGCGATCACTTTTTGCCGTTTTCTCCCATCTTGATGTATGTGGTGTACGGATTGCTGGGTGTCATTTCGCTGCTTTCACTGGTGTTTGCATTTGTAAATCCCAAGATTGCCGACGTTATCTTGATGTTGGTGCCGGCGGGCTATTTCGTTTTATTCACGATTATTTTTATCAAGCGATTGCTAATGGGCTGGGTGCCGTTCTTCCCGCTTATCACTATTTCTTTGTTCGTCATGGCCATCGTATCATTCGCGGCTTTTGTCCTTCTTATGATCAACAAGAATCGCCTTGGATATCTCTTATCTATCGTCGTGTATTCTTTCTTCTTGATGAGCGTTATTTTCGAATCCTACCCCATCGCCGAAGAGGCGGCCTCAGAAGTCTACACCAACATCAAGCTTGTCTATTTCGTCGCCATCATCACTGCTTCCATCCTCGGCATCATCAATTCGGTCCAGATGATGAAGCTACACAAATAAAAAAAGACTACTTGTAGTCTTAATTAATCTTTTTTAACTTAGGCAAAAATCGAATTGACCCACTCAGGATGATCGATGAATGGATTGCGATTATCTTGATAATCCTCGTAGATAATGTTGTTGCGATTCATCTCGAATTCATCGACAG
>JBAZDT010000115.1:0-3524 GCA_041654325.1 Bacilli bacterium
GACGAAAAACATCATGATCCCGGGGGTAAAAATGAAAATGCTGCCGGCGATGTTTTCGAAGGCTTTGATCGGAAGCAGGTTGACGTAGCGTCCGGAAATCGCGGGGTATAAAAATGATAACAATGGATACAAGACCCGATACGATGCGCTCTCCCCAGAATTGTTATAACCCCAACTGAAGAAGAGGAGATTAAAAATTTCGGTTAAATCACCTTGATTCCAAGCTTCTTGTAAATCGAGAAGATAGGTGGCATTCTCCGCTCGTGGAGCCGCCATGGCATTAAGATAATTAGGGAGAAGAAGCCAAGCTCCGAGCATTAAGCCGACAGCGAAAGCCCCGACGCCCCAACCCAGGATTGCCCAGTTCTCCTTGCGCGTGTGCTGTTTGCGGAGTTGGAAAAAGCGGAAGAGAGCATAGCCGACACCATAAAAACAGATTGTGATTAAGAAGAAATAGTTGCAGATAGCCAGCAGGAATAGACCGATGATCAAAATGTGCGGTTTATCCTTGTGGAGGATTTTTTCTATGCCGAGTAAGATCAACGGCAAAAAGGAAAGAACTTCAAAGAAGTTATTAAACCACAAATAGTACGCCATCCAACCGCAAAATGCATAGGCGATGCTAAAGATCCGCGCCGTTTTTTCGCTGACTCCCATGTACTTAAGGTACAAGCGAAATAAAAGTCCGCCGGTCACCATACGGGCGATCATCATCAGCGCCATCATCTGGGGAATCCATAGGCGAGGGAAAATCAAAATCGGCAGAAGGAAAGGCGAGAATAGACCATAATAGGTATTTGATGTAAGATTATCCGCACCAAGAAAAGTCGTGTGATCCCACAAGACAAATTTCCCGGTTCGGAAGAAAGTCCACCAGTCATCGTAAAAGTTATAATGGAAAGCGACATATTGCTGCGTGTAATCGCCCCCGAGGGGAACAGTGAAATATTGTGTGAAAAGCGAATAGGCATAAAAGCCGATTCCAATTGCGATGAGAAGTAAGGCGTAATAAAAAACCGAATTTCGATCTTTCAAAAACGGCATTTTGGCAAAGATATACTGCTTAAATTGATACCATTTCCGCGCCATAAAAATATTCTAACATAATGTGATATGTTAATATTAAAAAAGAAAAGGAGATACAAACATGGAACTTTCCGAACTAATGAAAAAGCGGCAATCAGTCCGCAGCTTCGAAGAAAAGCCGGTAAGCGAAGAGGACTTAAAAATGATTCTTGAGTCAGCCTATAACGCCCCAATCGGACGCGCTTCGTATGGTCGATATGAACTGGTTGTTGTCAATGACAAAGAGAAAATTAAGCATCTTTCAACTCTTTTGAGTCATGCTTCCGCAATCCTTAAAAATACCTTTTTCGACGCTCCCCTCGTCATCTTTGTCACCGGAAAGCCACTTCGCGATCGACTTGATGGCTGCGATACGGGTTGTCTAATCGAAAACATGATGTTGATGGCTGCATCCTTGAATCTCGGCTCATGTTTTTTGTACACCATTTCAGAAGTCATCAACGGCGACATCGCGTTGAAGCGAGCTTTTAATCTCCAAGATGGCTATTCGGTTATGTCGGCTGTTGTCATCGGCCACCCAAAACAAAAGGACCTGCCAAATAAGGTCAGGCCCGGAATAAAGACGACGTTTTTAAACTAAACTTTTTTCTCTTCGACGCCAACGACATCAGAGACGGGAAGGGTGAAGGCAATGCCTTGCCCTTTTGTTTCAAGACCGGCGGCTTTATTGATGGATCGCAGAACGGCTTCTTTAAATTCTTTTTCGATGAGGATGATCACGATTTCTTTTTCTGGTGAAATCGCAAAGCCAAAAAACTTTTCCATCTCCGGATTGCCGGTGCCCCGGCCATGAAAAATCGTTCCCCCGCGAGCTCCCTCGCGGCGAGCGGCATCCATCACTAAATCTGTGAAACCGTTATTGACGATGCAGAGAATCAGCTCATATCCATTGCTGTTCATTAGTGTGCTCCTTAATTCCTTGTATTAGTTAAATATTTATAAATTGAAAGGCCGATTACGCTGGAAATATCTATCGCAAAGGCAATTCCTTTAGCGTCTCTACTTTGTTTGAACATCTTTTCGATTTCAGCTTTGATTTTCTCCGCATTTTCCGATTTAATCACCGCAAAAACCAAATCTTTCCGCACATCGCTAAGACCGAGAATTGCATAGATTTCGCGCGTTCCGGTTCCGTATCCGTGGGTGATGAAAGAAATGCCAACTTCATAGTTTTTTAAAATCTTCAGAACATCTTTTTGGTAGCTATGAGTGACAATCGTGACAAAAAATTTCAGCTTCGCAATCGCTGGAGCGCTTGCACTTTTTTCTAAACTCCCATTTTCTTTGCGGGCGAGTTCGGATTCAGGCTTTGTCTTGCTGATTTCGTTCATTGTTGCTCCTCAATTAAATTAATGATCTGATCCCCATTTTCTTCGATAAAGCGAAGGCGGGCGAGTTTGATGCGCTTTTGTTCCATCAACGTTACGTAAAGACCGAGTAACTGGATTGTGATGATCGGCACAAGAGTCACCAAAGCATTAACGCCGAAGGCATAAGTCATTATATCTTGTCCACGACGATCGTAAAAGGTCATCGCTGCTCCGATAGCGAAGGGGAGGACAAAAGAAGAGTTCATCGGTCCGCTGGCAATCCGCCCCGCATCAAAAGCCATCGCCGAGTAAATTTTCGGAACGAAAAAGGCTAAACATATCGCGATAAGATATCCGCCGATAACAAAATAGATAATAGGAATGCTCATGACGAGACGAATCATAGCAATTGCCATCGCGATTCCGGCGCCGGCGGCTATCGCCATCAAAACGGCAATTTTCTTAATTGAACCCTCAGTGATGTTTTCAATCTGGGATATCAAGACGTGCACCGCAGGTTCAAGCAACACAGCAAACATTCCAATCAAGGCCCCGATAATAATGATGAGAATCGGATTGTCATTGGCGATTTCGCTACCGATTAGTTTGCTGACCGGCAGGAAGCCGAGGTTAACGGCAGTTAAGAAAACGACAAGACCGACATATGTATATATCAAGCCGGCGATGATGCGGATTAGGACCTTCCAAGGTAGATGGATGGCAATCGCCTGATAGATGAAAAAGAAAGCCGTAATCGGAAGAATGGCAATCGCGACGTTCGTTGCGCTTGAAGCGAGAGTCGTTCCAAATTCGCCACTCGGTTCGAGCGCGTAAATAAAGTTTGTGTTTTCAAGAAAGAAAGACATAATCATGACGATGAGAACGGGTCCGATTGAAGTTATGGCGATCAAGCCAAAAGAGTCTTCGTTAGTTTTTCTGCCCGAACGGGTCGTGGCAATACCTATGCCAAGCGCGAGAATAAAGGGGACAGTAATTGTTCCGGCTGAAGCGCCGCCAGCATCGAATGAAAGAGGAATGTAAGACGGATTAACATAGTTAACGCCAAAAGCAAGAGCAAAGATGATGGCGTAAAAAATAAGAAGCCAGATAATCAGACTCTTCTGAAAC
>JBAZDT010000116.1:0-3491 GCA_041654325.1 Bacilli bacterium
TTACAGTTTGACAAGAGCTCGTCAACTATTGACCGAAGCTTATAATGAGGAATTAGCGAACACACGCGATGGCCATCTCACCGAAACCGATAATGTCGTTTTAACATTCTGGGTTTATGGTGAAGGAGCAATTTACGGGCAGTACGCTTCATTCCTTGACGATGCGATCCAAACCGCTGCCGTCGGCACTCCTCTTGAAGGAAAAATCTCCATCGAAAAACAAGTCGACGCAGATTATTCCGATCGGATGCAGGCCGGTGGCGCTGATATGTGCTTCTCCACTTGGGGCGGCTCACAGATGGACCCATACGGCATCATGCAAGTTTATGTTGACCCAGAACTCAAATATGAGTATGGCTTTGATTCCGAAAACGAAGAGTTGACTCTCAACGTTAACGGCACCGATGTCACCCACACTTGGTTTGACTGGAACTTCGAACTTAACGATGGCGAAGGCGATTACCATAGCACGAAAGTTGACATGGATACTCGTCTTGATATCTTATCCGGGATGGAACTAGCTTTAGTCCAGAAATGGCTATTCGCTTCTGTCTACGCATATCAAAACGCTTCGTTATATTCTTACAAACTCAACTACGGAACGCTTGAATATGTGGCCTTAGTGGCTTACGGCGGAATCCGTTTCACGACATTCAACTTCGATGATGTTGCCTGGGCGAGTTACATTGCAGCCAACACACTTGACTACACCAAGTAATATTAGTTAGTCTTTTACTAAAATGGGCATTTAGTTGAAAAAATTAAATGCCCATCTCTTTTATTAAGATACGTTGTATCATAATGACCTTGATATAATATGAGAGGATATCACAAATGGCAAAGTATATTGTCAAACGCTTACTGTTAATGGTCTTATCACTATTTGTGATAATGACTTTTCTCTTCATGCTGATTCGCCTTTTGCCATATTCGACCCCCGGAGCTCCCGGAGCAGATATGGAATACGCCGAGATCTTACGTGAAGCCTATGGCTACAACGAGCCGCTTTTAGTTCAGTACGGAATTTTTCTTTGGAACGTAATCACAAAGTTTGACTGGGGCGTTTCGATGCAAATTCAATGGTTGAAACCCGTTTCCGCCGTTTTGTTTGATCGCCTTCCAGCGACGATGTTTATCAATATATTCGCCATTCTCATCAGCATTCCAGTTGGTTTGATCCTCGGCATTTATGCCGCGTTAAGAAAAAATAAAATCGAAGATCAAATCATCTCCGTCGGCGTGATGCTGGCCATTTCGGTTCCTAGTTTCGTCACAGCCTTTTTACTTCAGTACATCTTCTATACCAAGCTCGGATGGTTTCCGGCAATTATGGCTCCGACCGATGAGGCCGGATGGTTTACCCCCACAACTCTGAAATCGATCGTCTTGCCGGTCATCTCGCTCGCCGTCGGTTCAATCGCGGGCTTCACGAGATATACGCGGGCTGAATTAACTGAAGTTCTAACTTCCGACTTCATGCTTTTGGCGCGGGCGAAAGGCTTAACGAGAACGCAAGCCACCGTCCGCCACGCTTTAAGAAACTCGATGGTGCCGATTTTTCCGATGATCGTCGGCGAATTTATCAGCATTCTCGGCGGATCTTTGATCATCGAGAATATTTTCGCGGTTCCCGGAGTCGGCAAATTGTACTTAACCTCAATCCAAAAACTCGACTATGACGTCTTTATGTTCGTCTCGATGTTTTATGTCGCCATCGGCCTCGTTGCGGCCTTGATGGTCGACTTATCATATGGCATTATCGATCCTCGAATTCGGATGGGCGGAGGAAAAGCGGAATGACACCTAAAAACAATAAGCAATTTAATAAAGAACAATTCGAATTTGCGCCGAAGGACAATCTTCGGTTTGATCTGAAATTCGAAACCAAACCCGTCGGCTACTTTAAAGATGCTCTGATGCGCTTTAGCAAAAACAAAGGTTCGGTCGTCGCGGCCGCCATCCTTTTCCTGTTGATTGGCTTTGCCATCACGGCGCCACTCGTGTCGCAATACGAAACGGATGAAACATACCGCCAATATTCGTATTTGCTGCCGAAAAACCCGATGTTTGAAGGTTCGGGCTTTTGGGATGGCACGAAAGTCGTGGATGCTAATTACAAAGATTATATTTACGACAATACCCATGGAGCGGTCATCGAGGTTTTGGATGAATACGAAGTTCACGAAGTCAACCCG
Source organism: Bacilli bacterium (assembly GCA_041654325.1). Classification (GTDB taxonomy): domain Bacteria; phylum Bacillota_I; class Bacilli_A; order RFN20; family CAG-826; genus UBA1424. The sequence goes on from JBAZDT010000116.1 coordinate 2,196, forward strand.
ATTACTCTCCAACCATATGAGGAATCGACAAAATACTATAAATACCGCCTCGACACTTATGTGCGCGGTTTCATCTATATCGATATTGAGGAAGATGTTTATCAAAGGCTTTTACAATACGAAACCGATAACAGCATTCAAATTCGTTATCCGCTTCTCGATACTTCCTATACCACGAACCCCCGCCTTCTGATCATGCATCAGGACGCCAACTACTATTATCAGCTTCGCAGCAGCGACGTCTCGCCGATTCTCGACGATCAAGGCGAAGTTATCCCGATTTATAAATACGATAGTGTGACCGAAGACTATGTCTATGAAAAGTTTAATGGCGACAACTATCAACTTCGGGTCGACTACGATGCTTATTACGTTTTCCAATATGGCAAAGAGCCGATGTACTTATTCGGTAGCGACGATTTGGGACGTGACATTTTCGTCCGTCTTGGCTCTGGCGCCCGCTTGTCGATCGGCCTCGGTTTCTCGGTTGCTTTTATCAACATCATCATCGGCGTCATCTACGGAGCTATCGAAGGGTATTACGGTGGGACCGCCGACTTGATCATGGAGCGGATTGCCGATATCTTGTATGAGATTCCCAGCATAATCATCCTCACGCTCTTTCAAATCCACTTCGCTCAAAAAGTCGGCGTTGTGCCTTCCTTGCTTTTCGCTTTCGTATTGACAGGGTGGATAGGTACGGCCTCGCGGGTCCGAATGCAATTCTATCGCTTTAAGCGGCAGGAATATGTCTTGGCTGCCCGCACACTCGGCGCGTCCGATGGCCGAATCATCTTCCGCCACATATTGCCAAACGCGATTGGCACAATCATCACCGGTTCTATTTTGATGGTGCCTTCAGTCATCTTCTCCGAATCGATTCTTTCCTTTTTGGGAATCGTCGATCTTAGTGGGTCAAGCATCACTTCCATCGGGGCGATGCTCAATTCAGGGCAAGCCCAATTAGCCTACTATCCTCACGCCATCTTCTTCCCGGCCCTCTTCATCTCGCTATTGATGATTTCGTTTAACGTTTTCGGCAACGGGCTGAGAGATGCATTTAACCCATCGCTGAGAGGAGTTGAAGAATAATGGAATCAATTATGCAAAATGAGCAAGATAAAATCCTTGAGTGCAAAGATCTGCGCGTCTCGTTTAAAACGATGAACGGAACCGTCAAAGCGGTCCGCGGCGTCAGCTTTAATCTTTACCGCGGTCGGACCTTAGCCATCGTCGGCGAATCCGGCTCTGGCAAGTCCGTCACCTCGAAAGCCATCATGGGAATCCTGGCCGGCA
>JBAZDT010000117.1:0-3407 GCA_041654325.1 Bacilli bacterium
GCTTCCCAAGCCTGCGATGTCGTCGAAGACGAAACGATTGCCCGTGTCATTCCGACGAAAACAATTCCACAAGGAATTGTATCGGCAATGATGTTTAATCCCGATCTCGATCCGGAAGAAAACTTTAAGGAAATGAAAGCCGCTTTGAAAAACGTCATTTCTGGTTCGGTCACTTATGCGATAAAGGATACCGATATTGAAGGCATTCACGTCACGAAAGGCTTTTATATGGGCTTCCGCAATAAAACAATCGTCGTCTGCCTTAATGATAAGATCGAAGTTCTCAAACAGCTCATCGAAATGATGGTCGATGAAAATTCAGCGATTCTGACGGTTATTCTCGGCGAGGATATAACCGAAGGCGAAGAAGCGCAAATCGGCGAATATCTTGTTGAGAAGTACGCTGGCCTCGAAGTCGATATCAAGCGTGGTGAACAACCCGTCTACTCCTTCCTTGTCGGCGTCGAATAACGAAGAATAAGACCTTTAATGGTCTTTTTTTGATATAGGATTCCGAATTTGCTACAATAAGAACATGAAGTTTTCGAAGTCTCCGCGCATCAATAAAGCCCTATATGATATGGGTCTTTTTACATATCGGGACATTATTTTACATCTACCGCGGAAGTACGACAATTATCGACCGACCCGCGAGAATAATTGGCAGGATAAAGAGCGGGTTGTGATATCAGGCCGCATTTCGCGCCCAGCCGTCAATTCCCGCTTTTCCAAAGCCCAAGTGACGCGCTTTCAATTCACAAGTCTAAATGGAAACACCTTTGCCGTCGAGGCATGGAATCGCCCATATCTTTCTAAAACGCTGGATGGAGAAAATATTTATACGCTGGTCGGAAGTTATGACTATTACAAAAACAAACTCAATTTAATTAACATCACCAAAGGTCAGGTCGCTGAGGAGGATTATTTGCGGCCGGTGTATTCTCTGCCACAGGCGCTTGGCAACTTCGAGTTTATGCGTCTCGTCGCTAAGGCTTTTGAAAACCGCGAAGAGGCCATAAAAACCGATCTACCCCCTTCACTGGTTGAAAAGTATCGATTAATCGATAAGGAAGCTGCTTTACGCCTCGTTCATCGTCCGGCGAGCTTAAAGGATGTCTATGAAGGTTTGCGCGTTTTGAAATATGAAGAGTGCTTACTTTTCTCGCTAAAAACCCAACTTATCCGTTCAGCGAATAAAGAACTCATCAAAAACGAGAAGCAGTATATCGATCGACAAGTGCTTAAAGATTACATCCACACCCTTCCTTACAAATTGACAAATGATCAAAAACTCTGCGTTAAGGAAATTATCGAAGATATGGACAAGCGGAGCCTGATGTACCGCTTGCTTCAAGGCGATGTCGGAACCGGCAAAACCCTCGTTGCCGCTCTCGCTTTTTACGCGAATTACCTACGCAACGATCAAGGGGCTTTAATGGCTCCGACCGATGCTTTGGCACGACAGCATTTCCGAACCTTTAAAGAGCTATTTAAAAACACTCCGATAAGACTCGCCCTCTTGCTTGGCGCCACGCCGAAAAAAGAGCGATTCCAAATCAACATGGGCCTTATCAATCACAAAATTGATTTAGTCATTGGCACCCATGCCCTCTTCTCGGAAGATGTTAATTTCTCCTCTCTTGGTTTGGCGGTTATCGACGAACAGCATCGCTTCGGCGTCAACCAAAGATTGCTCCTCGCCTCCAAAGGACAACACGCCGACTTGCTTTTGATGTCGGCGACACCGATTCCGCGAACGCTGGCCCTCACCCTCTATGGCGATTTGGATGTTTCGACATTGACACAATTTCCGTTCAGCCAGCGAAACATCGCCACTTCGATTGTCAGCAGTCGCGATTCGCTTATTCATAAAGCGATTAAAGAAGCCCTTGATAATGACAAGCGCGTCTATATCGTAGCCCCGGTGATTGATGTTAGCGAAAGCGGCAAGATGTCGGTTGAAGAACTATTTGCCCATTATCAGCAAACCTATAAAAACAAAGTTTGCCTCCTGCACGGCCAAATGGAACACGAGGTAAAAACCGAAGCCTTAAACGAATTTATCAGCGGTAAAACGCCGATCATCGTTTCGACGAGCGTGATCGAAGTGGGAATCGATGTCAAAGAAGCTACTTTGATGATTATTTACGCTCCGAGTTCGTTCGGGCTTGCGAGTCTTCATCAGCTGCGCGGCCGGATTGGACGCGATGGTAGCCAAGCGATGTGCCTATTGGTTTATGATGGCGAAGATCAAGACGAACTGGATAAACTTAATGTTCTCGTTAAATCAAATGATGGTTTTTACATCGCCGAAGAAGATTTAAGAAGGCGAGGACCTGGAGAATTAAGCGGGTTCAGGCAGTCGGGAATCGCGAATTTTGAGTTTGTAAATCTAATTGATGATTTCAAAATGTTCGAATGTGCCCGCCATGACGCTAAGGACATCATCGCCAATGGGAATGAAACGGCTAATCACCGTCTCATCGCCCTTGCCAACCGCGAGATAGCCAAGGCCAAATTCACGAATGTCTAGCCCTTACTTTCATCATCGTTTTTATTTAGATAAAAGGTCGTTAATGTTAAAATAGCGATAAGGTAGAAAAAATATGATTAAAATTGTTGTTGATATGATGGGCGGCGATCTAGGAAGTCGAGCCGCCGTGGAAGGTGTTCTCGCCTTTTTACGCGACTATCGCGATGTCGAAATTATCGCGGTTGGCAAAATCGAAGAATTATCTTTATTAGATAAACACGCTGTTTTGGTTGATGCGCGCGATGTTCTTCCGATGGAAGCAGGCGTTTTGGATGCGGTGCGGGCAAAAGGCTCATCGATGTCGATTGCTATCGACAAAGTTTTGGAACTTGGCGCCCAAGCGGTTGTTTCCGCAGGTGGCACTGGCGCCTATCTTGGCATCAGCTCGATCCGCTTGAAGAAAATTCCTAGCGTTCTACGCCCGGCGTTAATCTCGCCCTTCCCAACGAAAATTGCAAAGAAGCAAGTTGTGATCTTGGATATTGGAGCCTCGAACGAGAATTCCGCCCAAGAGCTGGTCCAATTCGCCCTGATGGGAAAATTATACTCTCACCATGTTCTCGATGTCGAAGAACCAAAAGTGTTTCTCCTTTCGAACGGCTCAGAGGCCGAAAAAGGTTCACCTGAATCTAAGGAAGCCTATAAGATTCTAAAGGACACATTTCCGAATTTCATGGGTAATATTGAAGGTCGCGACGCCCTTGATGGCGTGGCTGATGTCGTTGTGACCGATGGCTTCACCGGCAACGTTTTTCTTAAGACAACTGAAGGCGTGGCCCGCATGATGTCGGGGTTGATTAAAAATGCGTTTAAGCGCAATATTTTCTCCCAAATTGGCTATTTGCTTTCGAAAAAAGGCTTCGACCAAATGTCG
>JBAZDT010000118.1:0-3400 GCA_041654325.1 Bacilli bacterium
GGCTTGTGCGGCGGTGTGGCCGGTGTTGTATTTAGGGGCGACAGTGAAATTCATGTCGATATTGCCATAACTTGTTTTTTCGTAGAAGGAAGACACCGACTCCCAATAATTAGTGTCGCCAGCGGTGCCATTAAATAGTTTATTGATATTCGTCAAGACTGTCGTGGTGAAAGTGTAATCAGTCAATTCCATTGGAATCACGAGAATATTTAAATCCGTGCGCGGAGAAGGAATGGAATCCAAACTCCCTGCTTGCTGTATATCCTGTAGATTGAAATTAGGATCGACGCTCGTCGCTTTGTAATAGTTGTCATATTGCACGGCGGTGACGGTAACATTGCATTGAGCGGTATGGCCGCCATCTTCAGCAGTGACGGTTATGATGGCCGTACCTACGGCATTCGCGGTCACGACGCCGTTATTGACGCTTGCGACACTATTACTATTCGTGCTCCATGTGACGTTTTTGTTCGTGGCGTTAGATGGAACAAAAGTCGGGGTGAGCGTTTCACTCGCTCCCACACCAAGGCTTGTTGATGTTTTCAAAGACACACCGGTTAATGACACCGGTTCACTTGAAGCGAGCCCCAAAGTTACTCCATGCAAATAAAATTGATTGCCGGAAGCGCTGGAGATGGTGATGCTCGAAGAAGGAACGACATCGCCACTGAAGCCGGTGTAAGCTAACGTCATAGTGCCGCTTACCGATTGATTGGCGACGGTGCTGTTCGCGCTGGTCACGACTTTGACCGAGGAGGTTTTCGTGCTATATTGGCTAACTGACAAAGAAACACTATTGACTACTATTTCATTAGTGAAAAAGATTTGCATACTTCCAGTTGAACCACTTGATGTAAAACGCAATCTCGCTTGTCCGCCCCCACCATAAATATTGCTTGCGGTAACGCTTGCGATACTAACGCCGCTCGCCGAAAGAAAGGTCGATGGCGAACTCGATAGCGAAGAGGCTACCGAAGTGCTGTCGCTTGTCGTATTTGTTAAAACACTTATTGTTGCCTCAGTAACTCCTCCTGAAGGAGTTTGCACGCTGAATTCAACGTCATTGCTTTCAACGCCCTGGTAGGTGACGGTCAATAAGTAGTCACCCGCGAGAGTGAATGCTGCGCTCGTGTAATATTCATTGGCGTCTGGGTCAAGGCAGTAGATGCTGTAGCCATCGACGCCGTTTGAGTTGTATTGAATGATTGATGTGGAAGAGTCCGAATAAGTCGCGGTGACGACTAATCCGTTATCCTCATCATAGATGTCGCCGATTTGATAAATGCTGTTTGAATCAGCCGCGGCGATGGAGACAAGAGTCGCCACCGGAACTTCCGAGACAGTGAGTTCAATTGTGATTTTGGGATAGGCTTTATAAGAGATAATTGCATAATAAGTGCCAACTTCTCCAAAAGCCACACTAGCGTTGATTTGCTCGTTATTTGCGTTTTTAACGAGATAAGAATAACCGTTTACACCAGTTGCATCGTAATTGAGCGTAACCGGCGAGCCGCTGGTCATAGATGCTTGGGCGACGATGTTATTCGCCGAGGAATAGATGCTGTTTGTTAAGTAGGTTGTCGCATTGCTATCCGAAGCGTTAAAGCCGGTTTCGATTGGTGAGCCGGCAGAGCTTCCTTCGCTGATGATAGTCAAACTCTCGAGATGAAAACGTTTTCCGACTCCTAATAAAGTCAGACTTGTCGAATTATTCGCGTCGACAAGATCAAACGTGTAGTTCGTCCCCGTTGTTGCAGGAATGGAAATGGTTTTACCCGTCGAATCGGCGCTCGTGGTGACTTTGATGCTGACGGTGTCGCTGCCATATTTATAGGCGTTGACGATTACTTGTGAAACTTTGAGGCTCGCGAAGTTGAAAGTGAAACTTCCGACAGCCGATGAAGAACCAGCTTTAATCGAAGTTGCCGTCGGTGTTATATCTCCAAATAGCTTAGATCCAGAAAAAGACGTTATCGAAAGTTCGCTCGTGAAATAAGTTGAAATATTTGAAGCAATGCTCGAAGAGATTTCGGTGCCGGTGTTAGCACATGCAAAATCTTTGACCACGATGTCATATTCTTGTTGCTGATTAATAGGCTCAGCGTGGGGAGCGCAGGAATAGACGATGACAACGCTTTGAATTGCGACCGACGCACTGTTGGCGGTCAAGCGGAAGTAATAGGGAAGGGACGAAGTTTGATTGATGTTTCCCGACGTGATTGTTTGTTGCGTAAAATTCACGCCATCGAAGCTAGTCGCCAGACTCAAGGAACCAGAGGTAGTGAAATTTGTTTGAATGCTAGTGATCGAAGTGATTTGCGAATCCAAAGCATTCATGATATGCCCGGTCTCTGCCAATTCGACATGGTTTCCCGAACTAGTTTTGGCGCCGTAATAATTGAAAGTGCTATTGCGTATTTCGCGAGTAGCGTTCGTGTAAATGCTAGAACTAGTGGGAGAATTATCTGCATTCATCGTAATCGTGTACGATGGTTCCGAACCGCTTAGGGGAGCGACATTCTTTGTAATCGATGCAGCGAGTAAGGTGAAGACTATCGCAACTGTAGCGAACAGCCCGATAGTGGCGGATAGGAATATTTTTTGTTTTGCCCGCATATAATGAAAATTTTAAATGAATTGAAAATAAGTTTCCACATTTAAATAAATATATTTACTTATTCATATGCGATATAAGGAAGCAAACCTCAAAAGTCAACAATAAAATATTTTTTTGAGCCATTTTAGCGATGGCGTCGGACCATTTTTTACACCTATCTTTTTAAACCTCAAAATTGCCTTGTTAAGCAATAAAAAAGTGCATATACTATGTAATACGAAGACGACAAATCTTCATAAGCATAAGGACGACACATAGCAAAAGACGACATTCAAAGCAAACTTTTTCATGCGCTCAAAAAGACGCATAAAACGAGTTATTTGAAAGAAGTCCGGTAAAACAACTAAGGGAGGATGTTTTATGGGAATGTTCAATTCAACCAATGAGCTAATCGACAAATTCATCGGCGATGACGACGACAAGCGATCCGACTATTTAAAGCGCGAGAACAGCAATTTCGTGTATTCTTTGCCCTTGATGCGCAAAAACCTGTCCAATCGCGCCGAGGAAGAATATCTGATGAGCCATATTCTTCCGAAGAGATTAGTCGATCTATATGAAGACGGAGTCGTTTATATTCACGACAAGCAGTTAAGTTCGTACTGCCAATCGATTTCCTGTAAAGATGTCGCGACACGCGGCATTCCCAGCCTTGCTAAAAATATGCTTGAATCCGATGCCGCGGCCTCGCTTTTCACTTTAATCAGGCATTTTAGCAATATCGTGACTTTGATGAGCCAACAAGTTTCCGGAGCCGTCATGCTGGCCCAGATGACGACGATA
>JBAZDT010000119.1:0-3398 GCA_041654325.1 Bacilli bacterium
TGCCGATTATAATTCCTGTTAACTGCACCAGCGCAGCAAGAATCTTGATATCGTCTTGATGTTAAGATTTTTTCTTTTAGTGGGCATTATTGCTTTGATGCTCGATTTTGATATCTCCATACGTTTCGCGAAGTAAATATGCTAAAATTAGCAATGCTAAAAGTTTATGTCCGAAATTAACACCGAAACTATCCAACCCGAAAAGAAAAAAAGTGGCAAACGCCGCTATCTTATTTATCTCTTGCTCGTCATCGTCGTGACCGGCCTCGCTATTTTCTTATCTTTGAAAGATAACTTTGATGACACGGCCGCCGCTCTTGGCACGAGCGATTGGCGCTATTTGTTGATTATTGTCGCCGTCGTGGTGTTTAGCTATATGGTCGACGGATTAATCGTCTTTGTCTTTTCGCGCCTATACACGAGAAGATATAAATATCATCAAGGTCTTGCCACCTCGATGGTCGGTGCCTTTTTCAGCGCCGTAACCCCTGGGGCTTCTGGTGGGCAAATCATGCAGGTTTACACGATGAAAAAACAAGGCGTCGAACCATCGAATGGCGCTTCGATCATGGTCATGTCCTTTATTATCTACCAAATCGTCTTAATCATTTTGGGAACGATTGCCGTCTCGGTTAAATGGCCACTTTTGGCGAGCATGGAACCTTTTGATATCAATATTGGCTCGCTATCGATTCAAGATATTCCCGTAACTGTTTTGACAATCATCGGTTTCGTTGTTAATCTGTCGGTCATTTTGCTGCTCTTTTTGATGTCATATTCGCATAAGTTTCACAATTTAATCATGCATTTCGGAATTGGTATCCTGAGTAAGCTCAAAATCGTCAAAAATCCCGACCACCTCCGCGAATCTCTGCGCATTCAAGTCGAGAACTTCAAAATTGAACTCCGGCGTTTACAATCGAATATTCCGGTGACTATTTTGATTATGCTTTTATTTGCCGTCTCCCTCATCAGCAAATACTGCATTCCGTGGATTGCCGGCATCGCCCTCAATGCCTATAACGATACGGTGACAGGCGCGATTACTTTCAAGGGCTTTTGGGATGGCGTTTACCTATCAAGTTATCATCAGATGGTGACGGGTTTAATCCCTTTGCCTGGCGCAGCTGGGGTCAGCGAATATTTCTTTCTGATTGTTTTCAACGGATACTTTGATACCGCCGCCAACACGATCGCGGCTCAGATTATCTGGCGGACCGCGACTTTCCACATCGTTGTCTTGGCAGCGGGCTTAGTGACAGCCTTCTATCGTTCTTCGCCAAAGGAGCACATCGAAAAGGCCGACCGCCAAACCTTTATCGACTTGCAACTTGCTACCTATGAAGAGCGCAAGAGAAGCGCTGATACTCTCTATGAAACGTCACGCCTTTCGCGTAAGGAGATACAGGCCAAACTGCGCAAGATTGGCAAACGGCCGACCCCCGCCATCAATGTTGGCGATATCGGCGAGATGCAAAGTGATGAAGCGATGCTATCTCCGAAATTAAAAGCCAAGCGACCAGCGAAAAAGGCACCTCTTGATAAGCCTAAAAAAGTGAAACCGGCAAGCAAGCAGAAAAAAATCGACGACGATGTTTGGGACAGCATCGATCTAAAAGGATAGAGAAGATTATGAATGTCGCTTTGTTTTCGGATACCTTCCCGCCCGAGATTAACGGTGTCGCGACCTCGACGCGCTCGCTTTTTCAAACACTCAAGGCCCACGGCCATCAAGTTTTAGTCATCACGACGAATCCGACGAGCAAAGAAGTTACATACATCGAAGGTATTCTGCGCATTCCTGGCGCGGAGTTAAAGAAGCTATACGGCTACCGCATGTCGTGGATATTCAATTCGCAAGCCATGAAGACCATCCGCGCCTTTCAGCCGGATGTTGTCCATATCCAAACCGATGCCGGCATCGGCATCTTCGGCCACATCGTGACCAGGCTTTTGAAATTACCGAAAGTATATACTTATCATACGATGTATGAAGACTACACCCACTATGCGACAAAAGGCTATTTCGACCGCTTCGCCAAAAGCGCGGTGAGGACTTTTTCGAAGAGCATTATTTCCGGAGTTGATGAATTTATCATCCCGAGCGTTAAAACGAAAGATTATATGCGTTATATTGGCGTCGACACTTATATTAATGTTGTGCCGACAGGGACCGATTTTTCTAAATTCTCCCTCGATAACATCGATACGCCAAAACTTGAAGTATTGATTAAAAAATATAAACCTGATCCTAACGTCGTCACACTTCTCATCCTCGGCCGCATCGCCAAGGAGAAGAGCATCGATGTCTGCTTGCGCTCATACGCCGCCTATTTAAAGACGAAACCGAAGCGCAAAACTCAGGTTTTAGTGGTCGGAGGCGGACCTTCCCTCGAAGAGCTTCGCATGCTCGCCGAAGAACTTAAAATCGCTAAATACGTGACCTTTGTCGGCCGCGTTTCGCCAGATGATGTGCAATATTACTATCACCTCGGCGACTATTTCCTCTGCGCTTCCCTGACCGAGACGCAGGGTCTCACCTTCATGGAAGCGATGGCTTCCGAAATCCCGGTCATCACGCGCTTTGACACCAACCTCATCGGTGTCATCAACGATGGCGAAACAGGCTTCTTCTATCAAGGCGAGGATGATTTCGCCGAAGTGTTTGAAAAAGTATTGTCGTTATCCAAAGCCAAAATCAAGAGCATCACCAAAAAAGCCAAGGACGACATCGAGCCATACTCAATTGAATCATTTTATCAAAACATCATAAAGGTCTATCGCCGTGCAATCAGAAAAAAGTGGTAAGGAAATCCTTAAAGTTCGCTATGGCAAACAAAAAATTACCATTGTTTTTATCGATGGCGAACTAAAGATTAGCCCGAACACCTACACCGACTTCCGCTTGTTTCCAGGTAAAATCCTAAGCATGCAAGAAATCGCTGAGCTGACCGATCACAACAGCATGGACAAGCTTTTGCGTGGCGCTCTTGCTTCGGTGAGCAAAGGCCATCCGACCGAAAAGATGATGCGCGAAAAACTCCAGACTAAAGGCGCGACTGCTAAGCAGATCGAAAAAATCATCCATGTCCTTAGCGAAGGGGGGTTACTCGACGACGCGCAGTTCGTCAAAGATTACTTGGACTACGCGAAAAACCGAGGTTATGGCAAACATCGCATCCTCGAAGGCTTAAACGAAAAAGGCGTACCTGGCTATTTAATCAACCAAATTTCATTTAGCGAAGAAAGCGAGAGCAAAAGGGCTCTCGACATTTTACCAGCTCTCGAAGAGAAATTCAGTCGCTACAACTATGCCCAGCGCAAAAAGCGCATCTACGAGGCCCTGATGCGTCTTGGCTATACAAGCGAAGTAACTTTGCACACGCTTAATCGCCTCC
>JBAZDT010000120.1:0-3323 GCA_041654325.1 Bacilli bacterium
GATGTATATTTCATCCATCGCCAAAGAAGAAAAGGGCTGGTACGGGCTATGGCCGTAGCCAAGCGGTGTCAGCGGCAAGATCTGCCAAACGCCGAACCCAGTTTTTTTGACGTGTTTAAGAAAGGCGAGGGTCTCCGCGCCGAAATCGCCGACCCCGTGGCGATTAGGCAAAGAGGCAACCGGCATTAAAATGCCGCCTTGCCGCTTTTGTTTGATGCTCATGATTTCGCTTTTCATAAAAGATCCTACCTTTTTTGAATTGATATATGGCTATAAGATTCGATGCTTGTAAAGATGAGAAGCGAGAGGTTGATCGCTAACGATCCTCCGGAAAGACCGCTCATCAAGTAGATGGGCCACATCGTGACTAAAGTGGCCTCAGGGTTAGCGAGTTCGCTTAAGGAATTGGTGATGATCATCTGAAAGAAAAAGGTGATGGCGAAAACATAGGCAAATCCAGCGATAGCAAGCGCCATCAGCATCGCCGACCACGGCGCGAATCGTTTGGTGATGGCTGAAGCCAAGAAGACGACAAAAGTAAAAATCATGCTCACGCCTTCGACGAGCAATCCAGCCAGCAAAAAGCCGTTAAGTTCGAAGCCGGCGATGCCAACTGCCATCTCGATCGGCGAAAAATAGACGTGGTCGAGAGTTTCGCTGACGATCGCGAAAGAATCAAGAAAAGCCACGCCGACAAAAGCTAACGATAAAAAGAACGATAAAAAGAGGAGCCAGCAAACAAGCTTTTGGTGCCTGATCGCCGCCGTTTTCGGATTTATGCTTTTTACTTTATCTACCATTCTGTCCTCGGGCTTTGAACCACATTAAAGTCTTTTGTTTGACCATCTGATAATCAAGATACGCTTCGCGATGACTCCACGGCAAGGAAATAAAGAAAAATCCGATGCTCATGAACACAAAGGCTGGTATCGCCATCCATAAGACCGGGACATAATAGACGCTAGTTGTCCCCGGCCAGGTGTATTTGAAAAAGGGCGGGATGAGCCAATAGAGGCCGCCGAGCGAAGAGTCAAGAACGCTCATCGGACCAAAGACCATCGCCCCGTTGCGGTAGTTGTTGCTGAAGACATCTTGCCATGTCGCATTGGTGATGCCGCTGAGCTTTAAGAAGACTTCGTTGACGCCGACGAGAACTAAGACGCCGAGCATGATCAAGGGCGCCGCGAACACGCGCCGGTGATTGAGTTTATGAAGGCCGCTCGCTATCATCGCTAAAGGTGCGATGGCCAGAGGCATGTGGCAAAAGTAAAAGCGGATGATCTCGACGACTCTTTCCGGACTGTCGATGATGAAACCATCATACGATGAGGGATACAAATAGACAGCAAATCCTGAGATGATGCCGAGGAAAACCATGTAATCCTTGGCGTATTTATTGCCCCATAAATACATAAAAGGAAAGAAGATAACCGACACCGCGCATATATTGTCGGGAGACACTTTCTTGATCGAAAAAGGCAAATCCCCCAAATACGAAGGCAAAAGAATCTTCAGGAAATGAAAGGCAAAGTTGATAAAGAGAAGAATGATGATGAATTTGTGGACATAGTCTTGCCGGACTCTTCTGGCGGCCCACACCGTCAAAACGGATAGCGCAGCCAAGACGAAAATCATCGCGATGTATAAACCGTTAATCCCAATTTCCAACACTACTTGGAAGGCGAGGTTAAACAAAGGTAAGTAGCTCCTTCTTGGCGAATATCGACTTCGCGGACATTTCTCTCGCCGTATGCTTGAATCATGGTCGCTTGGAAAGCCTCGACTTCATGCTCTTTGACAAAGCAGATAATCGTCCCGGCAAAACCGCCGCCGTGTATGCGGCAGGCCCCTTCTTTCAACACCGAATTCGCGAGGTCAAGACCGCGTTGAGGCGAGGTCAGATATGATCCGTGCATCGTGTTTTTAAGAAACGACGAACTCGAAAAGCCAGACTGGCGGATGGCGTTTAAAAACCCGGTCGCGTCTTTTTGGATAATCGCTTGTCTAGCAGCTTCGACACGATCGAGTTCGTCGATGAAATGCTGGGCTCGCAATTTTTGATTTTCGCTGACGCCGTCGACCGGATAGGCAATCCCGGTAAAAAATTCATCTTTCGTGACCAACCTTAGATTCGGTTTATGAAATACCCGGTCAGCGACGAAGAGCATATCGTCTTTAATCGCTTTATAAAGGTGGGTTAACTGCGCATGGCTGGCCCCGGTATAGACAAGGTAGATGTGAAGCGGCATATCAAAATTGAGTTTGGTGATAACCGGTTCATCTTCCGTTTTGAAATCGAGATGATTCAGCCCGCCATAGGCGACGCCGATCTGGTCAAGAAAACCGCACGGCTTTCCAAAATACTTCGTCTCGCTATAATGCGAGATGCGGGCAAGCGCAAGTTTCGTTAGAGGCTGATCGTTATATAACACTTCGAGGATTTTCGCAATCAAGACTTCAAAAGCCGCGCTTGATGAAATGCCGGCGCCATCAAAGATGGTCGAAGTGATGAAAGCGTCAAAACCGCCGATTTTGTATTTATCGATGACAAATTTAGCGGCGACTCCGCGGACGATTCCCTTTGAGGTGTAAAACTCTTCGCGACGGCCGTTTAAAGACGCTAAGTCGATATAGATGTCGTCATAGCCGTCGGAGACGATGTGAATGACGTTGTCCTCGGTTTTTCTTATAGCGGCATAAAGGCCCAAACTGCAGCCGGCGACAAGGCATGTTCCGTTATTGTGGTCGGTGTGGTTACCGATGATTTCCATCCGCCCCCCACATTCAAAATAATGAGTCGGGGTATCGGAAAAGATTTCTTTAAAACGACTGACCACATAATCATTAAATTGGTTCATGTTATTCTACCTGCAGATGGTTAATGAAGCGTCTGAGGGCGGCTTGCCCGCACTCGTCTTTTTTAAAGACGCTGGTGTTGAGCAGAATGTTTTTGCACACCTCGGAAATGTAATTGCGAATATCGCCTGCCAAATCTTTTCCGCGCTTTCTTTTGAGCTCATCGATCATATCGACAAACTGTACAAGATCAGCGTGGTGTTTTAAATACTCAGCAGAAGGAATGTCCTTGGCCACGATTTCTTCGATTAATTTCGATTGGCGTTTTAAGCGCGGTGGCAAGATGAACAAGCCCATAGCTTCAATTAAGCCAATACCTTCTTTTTTAATGTGATGATACTCCGGGTGAGCGTGGAAAATACCGTCGGGATACGTTTCGTTGCAGCGATTGTTGCGAAGGATAAGATACATCGTGTATTCGTCGCCCTCTTTCGTGACGATTGAGGTGATTGACGAATGCCGTTCGT
>JBAZDT010000121.1:0-1023 GCA_041654325.1 Bacilli bacterium
CACGCACCTTTCTGGAAACAACATTGCGGATGGCGATTACCGGATCGATGGCGATTTGTTATCTATTGAAAAAAATTATTTAATCAGTTTAAAACCTGGAACTTATTACTTTGATGTTTTCTCTCCGGAAAGGGAGGAAAAAATATCGCTCAAAGTTCTCGATCGCCATAACGAAAATCGCCTTCCCAACAACGGCTTTGAAACCGGCGATTTCTTCGCTTGGGAAAGCTCGACCGCGTTTAAAGGTGAAACGAACCTTCAAGTTTTTAGCGGTCAAGCGGTGGTCGTCAATAATCAAATTGGGGCAAGCGAAGAAATGTATGAGGGCGACGGTGAATATGTCTATGGATTACCTGCTGACTTTGATCGCAGCGTTTGGGAAGAGAAAATGGGGCGTCTCACCTCTCGGCCATTCGTTCTTGGCGGATCTGGCTTTGTCACCTTTAAGCTCGGAGGGGCGAAAAATGCCGATTTAACTTACTTGCGTTTCATCGATTATCAAACCAGAGAAGAAATAGCGCGTTTTGGAAACCACCTTTTTGATTCAACCCTTAATGGCTTGCTCCCCGCGCAATTGCATCTATATCGCGCCGATTTATCAGCCCATCTAGGAAAGACGGTCATGATTGAAATCGTCGATCTGGGAGGGCGAGCCTGGGACTTTATATGCGTGGATACAATTGAAACTTATTACGCGAACGTTCCAGAAGAAGGCACTGAAGCGCAGAACATCATGCCAATCTCCTCGAAAAGCTATGCTCCCAATCAATTGGTTAATGGCGATTTTTCCCAAGGCCTTGATAATTGGACAATATCGCCACTAGATGGCTGGCATAAAGAAGATGGCACAAGCCAAACGTGGACGGTGGATGGCAGAGTTTTAAAAAGCAACCTCGGCGGCGATGGATCGCGCGGTTTAATCCGCTCGTCCTTTTTCCGCGTCGATGGCAGCGGAGTGGTAAGCCTTTCCCTCGGCGCGGCCCAAGGCTCGCGCTTCGACAAAGATACGGCCGTTTCAATTAA
>JBAZDT010000121.1:1033-3314 GCA_041654325.1 Bacilli bacterium
GGCGCGTTTCGCCAATTCGCGGCACGACGGCATTTTCATGGTTGACTATTATGTCGATTTGTCGGACTTCATGAATAGAATTATGTACTTTGAGATTTACGATAATGCGACGGGAAGCTACGACACAATTTTCGTCGAGGACATTATTACCTACTATGCCGAACGACCAGCTTTCACATATGGCGAGTCGGCTATCAACATTAATTACTAGGAGGTGAAAAAGATGCAAAATGCTCAAAAAATACGCAAAAAGCCGATGAAAAACTTTATAATAATGCCTTTCATCATTCTTTTTTCCATTGTTTTCGCAAGCTGCGATGACATTGAAACATCCACCTCACATAGCGATGACAGCGCTTTGAATAGCGACTCTTCCTCCTCGAGCGATTCAACTATTTCGCCTGATGAATATCTCATAGCCAATGGCGGATTTGAGACTGGTGATTTGTCCGGTTGGGATATATTAAGTGGGGAAGCATTTTCTCCTCAAGGTCTAAGTGACCTCACGATGGTAAATAATGACGTTAGTTATGGAAAAGAAGGCGATTACTTTTTTAAAGGAGTGGAAATTGAAGGGCGTGATGGTTACGAAGGCCAAATGCGCTCAGAAGCGTTTTTAGTCGGCGGTTCGGGTTACATCACCTTTTATCTCGGAGGGGGACTCAATCCTGGCTTGACTTATCTATCGATAATCAACGCCGAAAGCGGAAGGGAAATCCGCCGTTTTGCCAATTCTTTATTTAACAATCCAAGCCAGAGCGGAAGTGGCGAGTACTATGTGGAAAACCTTGTTCCATATTATGCTGACCTCGGCGCATTTATGGGCCTCTCTTTTTACATTCTGCTCGTCGATCAATCAACTGATAATGTCGGCTATCTATCATCGGACGGCATCGTGACATACTACCCCGAAACTCCGAGTTTTGAGGGAATGTATCCAGCCATCGATATCCACCCTGTCTTTAATGAAACCGCGCAACTTCCCTACGAAATCCCTAATCAGGATTTTGCGAGTGGCGATTTAACTAGTTGGACGGTAATCGGGGAAGAAGGAGTTTTTAAAGATAGCCATATCAATCTTAATCATCGCCTTTCAAATCGCCCCGATGAAACAAAGGTCGGCGTCCTGCGCTCAAGCGCTTTTAGAGTCGGGGGAACAAATCTCTTACAATTTAGGCTTGGAGCCACGAAATATCGGCAAGTGACGTATTTGTCGATAAAGCGCGTGGCGACCAACGAAGAAGTATTTCGCGCTTTCAGCGACCGCTGGAAACCCGAGAATGAAGAAAACACGCACCTCTACTATGTCGACTTAGGCGCTTATCTTAACGAGGGTTTGTATCTCGAGTTCGTCGACAATTCGCGCGGGGATTGGGGCCTTTTGTCAATCGAAGCCATCGACTCGCATTTGACGGATTTACCTGATGTCAAAGATGAAATTGCCTATAATATCTTACTTCCGAATAACACTTCGCCATCGTATGCCGAAATGCGCGAGATTTTGAATCCTTATCTAGCGGGAATCAGCAACGAAACAATTCGCACAACGTACGAGAAGAACTTTTATGCGACGATCGACGGCATTTCCAACAACAAAGGGAATTGGCCCAGCGTCCTTCACTTCAACGCGAATGGGACCACATATGTAACAACAGGTGATATCAATGCCATGTGGCTTCGCGATTCAAGCGCTCAGGTGCTCCCTTACCTAAGATTTTTGAATGACGATAGCGAAATTAAAATGATGGTCCGTGGCTTGCTGTTAAAACAATTTGAGTTCATCAGACGCGACCCATACGCCAACGCGTTTTATAATGACGGTTCGATTCACGAGCGCAAGTTCGAAATCGATTCCCTAATCTACCCTTTTTGGTTGGCGGATAAATATTACGCAATTACTCACGACGGCAGCATTTTCGATGCCTTTTTTATCATGTCGCTTCGCAAAGCGCTGGCGACCTTGAATAGCGAGCGCAACCACAGTGACGAAAACTACCAAGTCACCAATCAAAATGACCTGAACAACAGCTCGCCAAATTTCAATCCTGACTCCGGTTTAATTTGGAGCGGTTATCGGCCAAGTGATGATGTTACGTATTATAAGTTCTTCATCCCCGGCAACATGTTCGCGGTGTCGATAATGGATAAGATGAGCGGACTTCTCGTCACTCTTGGCAAAGAAAGTACTCTCGCGAGCGAATTATCGACCTTTGCTATGCAAGTTCGCGCGGCTATCGAAACTTATGGCGTCTATAACCATCCGACTTATGGCAAAATATAT
>JBAZDT010000122.1:0-3305 GCA_041654325.1 Bacilli bacterium
CGCTCTTGCCAACGAATATGGCGTAACTGTCGACTCCGCGCAAGTGGGTGAAGTGGTCACCGGTCTGGTGACGATGATCATCTCGACATTTGTCGTTATCATGGATGGGATCCTGATATATACTCTTGGCAATCTCGGCGCGACGATATTATGGCACGCTCTCTTCAAGCATTTTATTAGTAAGCGCGTGCGCAAGGTTGTTCGTGTTAAAGGCGTTTCGATGTTGATGGGCGTCTCGAAGTCGGTTCTCGTCGGCTCTTTGCTCATCTTGCCCTTTTCCTCTTTAATCAATAATGTTGTCAGCGCCTATCAAGATGAAGATAACGGCGTAACTCTCGATAATGAGTTGCTTAGCAATATCACGACTTTTGTCGATGCATATGACAATAGTGTTTTAGCCAATGTCCTCTTCAATTGGACGGAGAACAGCGCTGGTCAAAGCTGGGATGTCCAGCTCATGGATTCGTTGACTTCTGTCGATGTCGATGGCGTCAAAGCCAGTTTTATCGATGAATTATATAATCTAGTCGGAATTGGGAAAACATTGACTTCCGCTGGTATTTTTGAAGAAGGGGCAATGGAAAAAATCGGTCAGACGATTTTGATGAATGAAGACATGACCGTTTCGCTTCTCTCCTCGATTGGCAATTCCGGCCTCGTGCTGATGCTTCTGCCCATCGCCGCCGAGATGGCTTTAAACCACGAAGCGGTGCAAGCTTGGGTCGGCGATGACTTGCTCGATATCAGCGATGTCGATTGGCGTTCGGAGATCAACAACATTGGAGATATGTACAAAGCCGTCGTTAAGACGGGTTTGTTTGAAGAGATGGTAGACGAAGAAGGCAACTTTAGAGATTTAAAAGATATGGACATATCGGTTCTTTTTGAACTTGATACTTATTCTGGAATGATGGACTTGTTTGCATCGATCGGCGATAGCAAACTATTGAGCCGGGCTATTCCCGCCGTCGCTTATACGATGGTCCAAAATAATCCAGAAGCCGAATACGCCAATTTCTTGCCGAAAGAATGGCCAGATTATAACGCGATTGATTGGGGTGGCGAACTGAGCATCGTTTACGATGCCCTCTTCCGCATCAACGCTCTCGACACCTCGCTTCTTCCCGCCTTGCTCGCGATGAGCGCAGGCGGCGGTGGAGAAGGAGATCCCGCTCCCGAGCCAGCGATTCAAAAAGCCTTGTCGACAGCAAAATTAGGCGCACCTTATATGTCAGAAGAAGACATCCTGAAGGTCGATGCTTTAGCGGATGGCGATGAAGCGACGGAAACTAATCCAATCGAAATCATCCTTAAAAATGCCTCATCCGTCAAAACGATTCTCGTCGGCAACACCGACGCCAACGGAAACCCACTTGGGGTCGACGCCAATGGCGTGACGCGCGTTTTCGATGAAGAAGGCAATCGACTTTACAACCGTCACTATTGTCTCTTTGATTCACAACTTTTACAGTATTCACTCGAGGGAGCGATTACCCTCTTGATTCAAAACTTTTTAGCAGGACAAAACCTCGAACACCTTGATTTTGCCGCGGTTTTCGATGAACTAAATACCGGCGTGCCGCTTCTTAACTATAAAAAAGAATATGGAGCGATTCTCGATTTATTTGTCGTCCTGGGCCGAAACGAGGCGACGAGAGCGCTGGCTCTCGACTTTGAAGGCATGCCAGGAATTACTTTTAATGAGGAAGGCGGTTTAGAAAGCATCGATTCTCTCCTCCTTGAAGGTTTGCGAACAGCGCTACCGAAACTTGATAATTCCCGTTTCATGTCTTTAATTCTTCCCGAGTTGCTTCGCGGGGTATTTGAGGGCGAACAAATGAAGGGAATGTTTGATGCAATTGGCATCGACTCGGCCTCATTAAATTGGGACACGCCGAGACTCGGCCGCGAATTATCCCTGCTCCTCGATGCCTTTGGCGATGTCCAAGAATTAATGAGTATCATGGAACCATTTCAAGATGATACCGGAGAAGTTCCGCCCGGAAGTTTTGGCGATTTGATGTTTGCGTTATCGCAAAACGATGAACCGTTGGCCCGAATGCTTGATACCCTTTACTTATCAAATATTATCAACGAAAAATATCAAGAAGATGTCTATAACACTTTTGGTGTTTTATTGCACAGCAAAGGCGAGATGGTCGATGGGACCAATTCGAATTTCTACGGCATGCTTGATTTTGTCTTTGAAGGCTTGTTGGGCGGCAATGGATTTTCAAACAAAAAGGATATTTATACCGTTCCTAGATGGAATAACTCACGGACGATCGACGGCGACTTCCGCCGCGATATTAATGGTAACGCCATCTATGATGGAGAGACGGGTTTCATGACCGATTTTATCTCGGCGTGTGGCCGGACTAGGCTGCTCGACATAATTGATGTCGGAGCTGGCGAATCGATTGATTACGGAAATCTCGGCGATGCGGTGAGCGAAGTGTTTACCGCCGTCGAACAAAGCCGCGTATTCTCAGCGACTTTCGGCGATGTCCTCGATTTGTACATCCGCGATCAGCTGACAGATGATCCAGGCGAAATAAGTTTTAACAATGTTCACGACTGGTCGCTTGAAGGCGAAGCGTTTCGCGATATGTGTTACGCGATTGAAAACTTCGGCGCTGTCGATTTCGCCGATATCGATTTTATCGGCAGCGATCCGGATAATGTTGTAGCCTTGCTGAGTTCATTGGCTGATTCGCAGATGTTCGATGGCGAAAGTGGCTACTTGTTCGGCGATTTCTTCTATAGTCAATTGATGACTTCGCTCGGAAGCAATAAGCAGTATTTCTACGATCCCGATGCCACGACGACCCTGGAAGTCGAAAGCGACTTTGATTCGCTGTCGACGAGACCTGAATGGCAAGAGGAGATCACCTTATTTGGCGCAGCCCTTGAAGCTTTACAAGCTTCGAATGTCGATAGCTTGGGCAATCCAATCGACACGAGCGATCCTGTCGACTACCTCGGCCTTTTGACAACTGGCAAGGTGACAGGCGAAAATGTCGGCAATATATTGACTTCGCTGAATAACACGACGACTATGCGCATGATCATCTACAATGGTTTTGCGCAAATTGGCGGCGCTTTTGCCTCCGATCAAATCGATTTGTCGACGATGAATAACAAAGCCCTTGTCGGCATGAGTCGCGCACAGCGCCAAGAAGAAATTGATATCGTCGTCGAGATGTACGCCGTCATCGAAAATATTGGCCAACAAGATCCCGTCACCGGCGATTACTCATATGATATTAATCTCAGGACTACTCCTGATGAGGATATTGACGGTT
>JBAZDT010000123.1:0-3259 GCA_041654325.1 Bacilli bacterium
GCGGCTGATCATCATAAATAGAAAAGTAAAGATAATAAATACAAAATAAGTCGCTAATTCCACCGCTAAAAAGTAGAAATAGAGAGGCAAGCTTGCACCATTAGGTATCTGAAAATATAAATAGATTGCTAAAACCATCGGCGCGGCAAAAGCCATCAAGAGGTCGATTAGATATGCGCCGATGCGCTTTTCGTAGTGAGCAATTTCCATAATTAAATCAATTTGACGAGGAGCCGATCCAAAAGCATTAAACCCCCGTCTGTAAGTCTAATTCTATCATTCGTTTTAATCATAAGACCATCACAAATCGCTTCTTCGATTGTTCGCATATGTCTTTCAAGAGCCTTTTCGCCGAACTCTCGATAATAATCGGAAATAAGAAAACCTTCTTCTAACCGTAGGTTGAGAATCCAAAAATATTTCTCTTTCTCTCTTGTGTCAACCTTTTCCTCGTTTAAGCGAAAGGTATGTTTAAGATAGGCGGTTAAACTTCGCGTATTTTCATAGCGGACGTTATCGACATACCCTGCCGCCCCAAGTCCGACTCCATAGTATTCTTCATTCCGCCAATAGGTCAGATTATGGCGCGATTCGTGTCCTGGTTTAGCAAAATTGGATACTTCATAGCGTCTGTAGCCTGCCTTGCGAAGCGTTTTCAAGATTAAGTCGTAGTGATCCCGCGATTGGTCTTCATCTTGCTCTTTTATGCCATTAAGGTAAAAAACCGTCCCGGGATGAACGGTCAGCGAATAGACGGAAAGATGCTCGGGATCTAAGGCGAGTAAATTGTTAAGATCATCAATCAAATGTTTTTTTGTCTGTGTTGGCAAACCGTAGATTAAATCGACATTAATTGACACAAAGCCCATCGCTTTTGCCTTTCTCACCAACTCTTGAGCTTGTTTAAAAGTGTGGCGGCGATTTAACAGACGCAAGATGCGATCGCTGGTCGATTCGACGCCAATCGAGAGGCGGTTGATACCGTTATTCTTAAGAATTGCCAATTTTTCATCTGTGGCGTTTTCGACATTGATCTCGACGGTGAATTCTCCATCTTGGTCTAGAAAGGGTCGCACCTTCTTCAAAAGTTTTTCCAAAAGTGAGGGAGGCAGAGCGGTCGGCGTTCCTCCACCGATGTATAAAGTTTTGACGCTGTCAATTTTATAAAGGTCGATTTCCAAAAAAAGGGCATCAAGATATTCAAAGGCCATCTTCTCGTCATAAAGCATTTTTGGAAAATCGCAATAATGGCAGAGATGGGAACAAAAAGGAAGATGGATGTATAAAGAATTAATGTTTCTTCTCGTCGTGAGGTTTTTCGGCTGGTTGTTCATGCGCTGCCTTAAGCATCTCTTCTTTGATTTTTTCGTCTTCGACTGGTCGCAAGACGCGGTTCAGTTCTTCTTCGACGGCCTTCTCTTCATCGATTGGCTTATCATCTTTACTTTGTAAGCCCTTAATATGTTTCTTGGCCAAAATCACGCCGACGACGATCAAACCGAAAAAAGCTAGAAGTGAAAAGAGGATGACAGGTGTCTCCCATCCAGAACTGGCTAATGCAATATATGAAGTGTCCATGTTTATTCCTCTTTTTTCGTATCATTCGGCGTGTAGACGAATTTATTTTTGATGTTCTCACGACGATAATAACCGAGTTGCACTAAATTGTCCATCGATGTTCGCGCTGTTTCGTAAACGACTTCCATCTCTTTTTTGTATTGAGCAATCGTATAGTAGCGGCCGACAGTGCGGTGCTCGGCGTAAAACCTTGCTTGTTTAGGGCGAAGAAGAGGATCTGACTCGATGAGGTTTTTAACTATAGCTTTAACATCATCGTCTTTTGCGATAGCCATCGTTTTCGGCATGACTGCAATTTGCTCAACCTTCGGTATTTGCTCGACTATTTCGTTCTTTTTTTCTAATGGTACTTTTGGTACTTCCACCGCTTGCGTTTCTTTTGGATGATTGATGACGACAGCCTTTTGAGGTGGAACTTCATCGCTTTCGAAAGCGCGATATTCCCTTTTAACTTCTTTAACTTTGATTTGAGTGACTAAATCGAGAAAATCCTGAACTTCGGATAACACTAGTTCGCCGATGGCAAGAAGGGCATATGTTAAATCATTTGTTTTTTGAACTTCCAAGAAGACTTTGCGGAAGTTATCGTTGCGCATCGCGAAAAGAGTTTCCAGCGGAAGCAAGGCGCTTGCTTCGGCGATATCGTTGTGGGAAAGAATGCTTTTAATCAAGAAAACGGCAATTTCCTCATTGTGGGTTTCGAATGGTTTGACATAGTCAATAAAATAGTAGGTGGCGATGATTTTGACGATAAAGCTGATTTCGCTGTTGTGAATGAAGTCAAAAAGATTGTTCATCAGCGTTTCGATCGTCGCCGCTGGGGCGTAATCGTATTCTTTGCCGATGACGACTTGATTTGCTCTCGAGAAATCTTTTTCGCGATAGAAACTTACTAATTCCGACTCACCTTTTAAACGTGTCAAAATGTCGGCGAGATAATTTTCGTCGATTGGATCATGATGATGTTCCTCAAAATGTAACAATGTCGCATAGTAATTTGCCAAGATAAGATGGTCAGGATTTTGACTCTTACTTTGTAAGATAGCTTCGATATCCTGGTCACTTACGATAATGTCTTTGCTGCGGGCAACATAAGTTAGGATTTTGCTATAACTTCCCTTGCGGACGGTCTGTCGTTCACTCGAATTGGTATCGAGTTGGCTGAATTGACTCATCGCCCGAACTAGTTTTCTTTCAAGGCCAGTAATCTTGTCTGAGATGTTGGGGGTGAAGATGACGCGAAAAGGGCGCTTGGCAATATCTCTTAGCGATAGTATGCGTGCGAAACGACCGCGATATTCTTCGATGTTGCGCCATATCGAATCGATTAGGCTTGTGTTCAAAGCGCGCATGACATCAAGTCTTGTCGCATATGCTTCATCTGTAAAGCGAATTGATAAATCTGCATTAGCCATATTTAAATCCTCAACCCTAATATATAGCGAAGAGAAAAATGATGCAACAATTATTACTAATTATGTACTAAACTAATGCTAAATTATTCGTCATCTATCGATAGGATCGTCATAAAAGCTTGCTGCGGTACCTCAACATTGCCGATGACCTTCATGCGTTTTTTACCTTCTTTTTGTTTTTCGAGAAGTTTGCGCTTGCGACTGATATCGCCACCATAGCACTTCGCCAAAACATCTTTTCGGACCGCCTTGACTTCGGCTCTGGC
>JBAZDT010000124.1:0-3251 GCA_041654325.1 Bacilli bacterium
GGATCGGCGTCGAAAAAGTCGATGTCTACTACTATTCATTAACTATTTTGGGTTCGAGCATCCTTTTGTCGAGCCAAACGTTTAGTTTTTACATTCAACGTGCCTTAAATAAAAATCTTATACCGGCTATTATTTACATCGCCACATTTGTTATCCACGTCGGACTATGTATCGGCTTGACATTTGCGATGGGTATTTGGGGATGTATCGTCGCCACCGCTTTCACCCACTTAGTTCAAGCCGTTGCCCTCTCGCTATACAATTCACGAATCATCAAGCTTAAACAGCGAGTTTATTGGTTGGCGATTGTTCTTAACACCGTATTAGCGGTTATCCCTGCGGGTCTAACCTATCTTCTATACAACTATGTCAGCCTCAACGAAATGACTTTTTTACAGCAGACGCTCGTTCGTGGCGGGACATTCCTCGTTGTTTTCATCGCCCTTGAATATGCTTTTAATCGCCGGTTCATCAAAGAATTTTTACACACTCTTCTCTCGCGTAAGGAATTCATCGTCGATGCGAATAACAAATTGCAAGTGCTCATCCCGACGATGAATTGCAATTCGGAAAGCGAAGTGCGGGCTCTATTGGTATTTTTAAGAGTCAATAGCAACGCCATCGTCGCCAATCAAGGCAATTTTGAAAGCGCCTACGAATTCACTTTTGAAAACCACGCGGTCAAAGTCATCAATACCAAAACGCGGGGAGTAAGCCTCAACCGCAACATCCTTTTAAACGCTCTCGAGGCAACAATCGGTCTTTTCACCGACGACGACTGCGCCTTAATGCCAAATTACGAGCAGATCGTAATCGACTTTTTTGTGAGGAACCGCATCGAGGCAGCGCATTTTAACGGCTTGGATAAAGGGGTCGCCAAAATAAGTAAAAAGAAAACTTGCTTTGTCATCAACTTTAACGACGTTTCTCGCGCCGGGGGACCAGGAATAGCCATAACCAAGAAGGCGATCGAAAAGTATCATCTTTCTTTTAACGAAAAACTCGGAACGCCTAATCGCATTTATAACGGTGAAGATTCCTATTTCATGTTTCAACTAGTGCAAAAGGGCGTTAAGTTATTCCGCAGCAGCAAGGTTGTCTTCGACATCATCGAAGGTGATGAAGCGTCTTCCTATTTTAAAGGCCATGACGAACAGTATTTCATCTCTCGCGGAGCGATTAACAAACTCGTCCATCCCGTGCTTTATAAGGTTTACAAAGCCTACTATTCGCTTCGTCTAGAAAAGAAAGCGCACAAGAAAGCACAATACATCTACCTCCATATGTCCAAGGGCGAACAATTAATTAAGAAGGGGCAAGTTATCGATGGGTAACGTCATCTAGCAATGAGTATAGAAGATTTCCGCCTTTTAATCGTCTCGAACAACTGCTTATCATATGCGAATTCAAACGGCAGGACGCTTTTGAACTTGGTTTCTTCTTTCCCCGATGAGAAAATCGCTAATTTTTACATTCATGATGAGGTGCCCGACAACAATCACTTTTCCAATTTTTACCGGGTGACCGATCAAGAAGCCTATCAAGCCTTTAAGGGTCGCGGCCCAGTCGGCGGCTGTGTCGCTATGAAGACAAAAGATTCCCAGATTATCCATAAAGGTGATGCCAAAAACGGCAAATCGCGGAAAAATCCCCTTTTCTCGTTGGCGCGAGAATTAGTTTGGAAAAGTGGAGCCTGGAAAGCAAATGATTTTGCTTCTTGGCTCGACGCGTTTAATCCGCAAGCCATTTTGCTGCAAGGTGGCGATGCGCCTTTTCTCTTTGCCCTCGCGCGTAAAATCGCCGCGAAGAGAAAGATTCCCCTGGTCATCTACAATAGCGAGGATTATTTCTTTAAAAAATATAATTATATGGAAAACCGCTATCGAATATTTTATCCCATTTTCCACAATAAACTCGTAAAAGAAATGCGGAAAGCCATTCGCTCGTCAAGTCTTTGCCTATATAATTCCGATGAACTGATGAAGCAATATACCGCAAGCATTCCTCATCGCGCGGAAGTTATTATGACCTCGGCATCATTCTCCCCAAAAGATGTCCTATCAAACTCACACAAAAATGCTTTCCATATTTCTTATCTCGGCAATCTAAGCGTTGGCCGCCAGACATCCCTCATCGAGATCGCAAATGTTCTGGTGGAGCATCGACTCGTTCTTGATGTTTATGGTTTGGCAAGTGATGAAGTAAGAAAAGAACTCGAAAAAATTCCTGCGATCAAATACCATGGTTTTGTCAGTTATGAACGCGTCAAGGAAATAATGCTGGCGAGTCGTTTGCTCGTGCACGCCGAATCGTTTGGCGAGTATGCCATCAAGGACTTGAAGCATGCCTTTTCGACCAAAATTGCCGATAGTCTGGCGAGTGGCGTCCCGTTCTTCATCTACGCTCCCAAGGAATTGACGGAAACGCAATACTTAATGAAATTAATACCCCAATTTGTTGCGACAAATAAAGAAGAGTTACAAAATAAACTAAGGGCTTTTCTCGCCGGCCAAAGCGTATATCTATCTAGTGAAAATATCAAAAGCATCATCGATCAAAACCATTCATTAGCCAACAATCAAGCAAAATTTAAACGTCTCCTCACCGACATCATCGACAATAGAAAGGAATGATCATGGAAAAGCAAAAACTCAACAGCCTTGAACTAGCCTGGTTAATTCGCCGCCACGGAATTGAGATGACCCACCTTTCGAAAGGTTCGCACATCGCTTCGATTTTATCGGTGGCCGATATTATCGGCGTCTTATATGCAGACATTATCAATGTTTTTCCCGATAACCCAAAAAGCCCTGATCGCGACTATTTCATCCTGAGCAAGGGCCATGCCGGTGCGGCCGTTTACGCCGCTTTAGCCGAGCGCGGTTTTTTCAATCGCCAAATCCTGAAGACGCACTATCAAAACGGAAGTGTCTTATCTGGACACGTATCCCATAAAAACGTTCCCGGCGTCGATGCCTCAACTGGTTCATTAGGCCATGGTTTATCGTATGCCGTCGGCATCGCGCTTGCCCTACAAAAGCAAGGCCGGAACAACAAGGTTTATGTTGTCATCGGCGACGGCGAATGCGACGAAGGCGCAGTTTGGGAAGCCGCTTTGATGGCTAATCACTATGGTTTAAACAATCTAATTGTTGTTCTCGATCGCAACCAAATGCAGAGTTTGGATTTTACCGAAAAAACGGCAAAATTAGAGCCGTTAAGCGATAAATGGGAAGCTTTTAATTGGCTCG
>JBAZDT010000125.1:0-3235 GCA_041654325.1 Bacilli bacterium
CATCGAATTTCAATCGCAGTCGGAAAAGTCTGCCGTCGAACGCTTAGGGACGATTGCCAATACCGGAACCGAACCCGATATCGTCGCTTTTACTCACGACACGACAGCGACGGCGGCGGCAGCCAAACTCTTCGCCCCAATCAGTTATAGCTATGAAGTGAGCAGCACTCATAATTTAGAGGCCGTCGGAGCCTTTAGCATCGGAGGTGTTTTATACGCTTACCCAAACGTAACCGAATCAATTACTCTAATGTATGACAAGCGCAAGGTTGACGCCGCCGATCTAGCCAGCTTTTCCGCCCTTAAAACATCGGGAGAAAAGATAGGTCTGACAGCTCAGGAAGTCGACAGCGCTTATTATATGTGGGGTCTCTGCACCGATTCGGTCTTATTCGGACCAAATTTCGATCAGCCGACAAATGTCGATATCGCCACCTCGCAGTCCGTGGCTAATTACACGAGTTTTTTGAACAACTATGCCGGGAATGTCCTTTCGACATCGGCCGAAGGGGCTCTGAGTCTTATTCAGGCTAGCGGGGCTAATTCCGTCGCCGGTTTCGTCTCTTCGCCATTCATGTATCCGCAACTTCAGGCCGCCATTGGAGAAGCCAATGCCGGTTTAGCCATTCTCCCTTCAATTGATGGTATCGATCAGCGCCCCTTCAGCGGTTTTAAAGGCTATGGCGTCGTATCGTATTCTAAACATCCTTCTCTGGCCCAAGATTTCGCCCGTTATCTGACATCTGAAGACGCCCAGTACTGGCGCCTGGTCCAAAAATCCTATCTTCCTACGCTATCAAGCAATCGCATCGAACAATTCATCGCTGAAGATGAAGCGCTAAGCGTCTTCAAACAATCATACGAAAATTCGATGCCGATGCCGACGATTGCGGCGATGGCCAACTTCTGGTCACCGATGCAGACGGCGTGTACTAATCTCTGGAAGATGGCCGGTTCGGCCACCGTTTCCGGTGTCGAAGAAAAACTCGAGGAGGTGACGAGCCGAATTCTCAACGGCTGATATGACTCAAAAAGAGCGCTTCGCCAATCAAATAAGCAAAAATCGTTTCGCGCGATTGTCCGAGTCGCTTCTTTATCCGTTTGCTTCTTTTAAGAAAGCATTTAAGGAATCCAAATCGTATTCAAGGATAGCCATGGTTATCAATCTTTTCGTCCCTGGTCTCGGCACATCGCTGCTCGGCGATATCGAACTTGGTCTCGCTTATCTGCTCGGCGAATTTCTTCTGGTTCTTTATCTTGCAACCTTGGGTTGGCAACATTTAATCGGCCGCATCAGCTACAGCTATTTAAATTTACCTCTCCTCGCCACCCTTGCCATTGCGGCCTTTCTTTGCATCTATTATTTTGCTCTCCGCCACAATGTCAAAATGGTTATCAACAAGCGGGAGGGGAGAGCCAATACCGGATCATATGTCATCAACTTTTTTAAGCGCACGGCAGTTAAAATCAAAACATTCTTCGCCACATATGCCTTCGCCTATCATCAGGCCTCCGACCGCGATAAAGGGCTGCTGAGTATTTCATGGTTCATCCTCGGCCTTCCGGCGATCATCCACAAGCAGTTTATTCGCGGCATTCTGTTACTGTCTTTTCAAGTTTTGTTCATCCTTTATATGATTGCCCGCGGGGCACGCGATTTCGTCGGCCTTTTTACCTTGCGTGTTCCCGGCATATTATCGACGCAGAGCATCGTCTTTGGCGTGGCGGTCATCATTTTGATCCTCTTCGGATTTTTCCTAGTTTTTCTTAATGTAAATATCACTCTTCGCAATGTTGTTTTGATTAACGGAAAAGAAGAACTAGAAAAGACAAAAGAAGAATTATCGTCCCTGATTAACAAGCGCTTCTATCTAAGCGCCCTCTTTATTCCCGTCATCGGCGCTTTACTCTTTACGATTATCCCGCTTGTGTTCATGATTCTGATCGCCTTCACCAATTATTCCTACCGCGTTGTCGAGGGCTATCAAAATGTCGTGCCGACCTGGGACACATATCTTTCGTGGGTTGGCCTTGATACTTTTCGCCGCGTGTTTTCGGTCAGTAAAAATCTCCAGGATCTAGTTCAAACTTTCAGCTGGACGATGATATGGGCGATTCTGGCGACGCTGACATGCTATTTCGGCGGCTTATTCTTGGCGATGCTTCTTAATAAGAAGAACATCAAAGGAAAAATTATATATCGCTCGTTGTTCGTCATTTCAATGGCCCTTCCGCAATTTGTCTCGCTGCTTGTCATGCGCACGATGTTTGAAGATTTCGGTCCGATCAACACCATTCTCCAGCAATGGGGCTGGACCGAAACTTTCATATCATTTTGGGATGACGCGACGATATCAAAAATCCTGATCGTCACCATCAATATGTGGGTCGGAATACCTTATTACATGCTCTTGATGAGTGGTCTTCTGATTAATGTGCCAAAAGATTATTACGAAGCCGCGACGATCGAGGGGGCTTCGCGAGGGCAAATCTTTTCAAAAATTACCTTCCCCCACCTCCTTTATATGACCACCCCACTTTTGATAACGAGTTTTGTCTCGAATATCAATAACTTTAATGTCATCTGGTTTTTGACATCCGGCGAACCTTCTTCCACCTATGGCGGGACGGCCGGAGGAACCGACATATTAATAACCTGGCTCTATAAACTGACGATGAAGGCGCCGATGGATTATAACTTTGGAGCCGCCATCGGCATCATCATGTTCATCATCTCGGCGACTTTGTCGCTGATTATCTTCCGGCGCAGTCGCGCCTATCGAAGCGAGGAGGAATACCGCTGATGGCTAAAGCGGACAAAACCATTAAATCATATAAAGCTACGCGGACTTTTGACGCAATCTGGTCAAATCTGCTCGCCTTTGTCCTCGTCGCTTTGTGGATGATACCGGTGCTGTGGATTGTCGCCAGCGCTTTCAGCACGCAGATTGGCTACATCTCCACCACCTTTTTTCCGACTTCCTGGACATTCGATAATTTCGTCGATTTATTCACGAAAACCAAATTTCCTCAGTGGCTTCTAAATACGACAATCATCGCCATAGCCAACACTGTTTTAACAACTTTCTTCACGACAATTACGGCCTACATTTTGTCACGATTCAGATTTAAATCGCGCAAATTGCTGATGAATATTTCATTAATTCTTGGCATGTTCCCGGGCTTCATGGCCATGATTGCCGTCTATCTGATCTTATCGATGTTTAACTTAATC
>JBAZDT010000126.1:0-3183 GCA_041654325.1 Bacilli bacterium
TGGGAGCACCTCCACTCAGCAATTCGATAGCGATGATAACGGCTACATCGATGCCGTCTGGATGATCTATAGCTGCCCAAACGCTGGCAATTCACCGACGATTGCGAGCATTTCCGAAGATTATTGGGCTTATGTCTTCTGGGATTACAACCAGTCTTCATCGGCGAGTAGTCCCAACGCCCTCAACTACGCTTGGGCCAGCTTTGATTTTATGTATGAGGGAGGGGGAACCTCGAAAGTCGATGGTCACACCTACATCCATGAAACTGGTCACTTACTCGGATTGGATGATTATTACAATTACGACGATGACAGCACATATAAGCCGACCGGCGGCATCGACATGATGGATTATAACGTCACCGACCACAATGTCTGGTCGAAGATGCTTTTGGGCTGGACTAAACCGTATGTTGTCACCGGCAACGCCGAAATCACCATCAATCCCGCAGAGAGCTCAGGGGATGCGATTCTAATCGCTGATAGTTGGAATGGGACATCTTATGATGAATTCTTGATGTTGGAGTTATATACACCGACGGGACTCAACGCTTTGGATTCGCAAACCGCATATAACGGTAGCTATCCGCGCGGTTACACGATACCCGGCATCCGCATGTACCATGTCGACTCCCGCATGGGCGAATATAACTACAGCAACGTGTTCCTAAGTTACAAGGATCCAACTTCTTCGGTTTTATATAATAATTCCACGCAGCGCTATTTTGCGATTGCCAATTCCAACACTCCGTCGCGTAGCGCCGATTCAGAGTATCGCCTCATCCACATGATTCAAGCGACCGGCACGAATACGTTTGACACGGGTGGCACGGGCACGAACGCTGATCTATTCACGACTGGGGGAACATTCTCGATGGCGGCAAATGGCGCACAATTCTTTAAGAATGGCAGCTTGTTAAACAACGGAAATGCGTTAGGTTATTCCATCCAATTCACAAACGTTACCTCGTCTTCGGCGACCATCCGCGTTATAAAATTATAAAAAAGTAGACTTAGGTTTTTGGCCTTTGCCTACTTTAACTTAAAGATTAATCAGAAAGCTTCTTACATATTCCCATTGCTTTATGCTCACGAAAGATGAAGCCGTTATTTAAACTTGTCTTTCCGACTTTAAGGAAATCAAAAACACATATAGACTAACAACCGCTCCGATAATCGAGAGAACCGCGGCGGCAATCAAACCTCCGCCCATCGACCAAGTGGTCTCATAGACTGAAGTGTTGCCAAGAAGTGTAATCGATGTTTGAGTGTAGGTTGGGATTAAGAAGAGCATGATGGCCGCAGCGATAAACATGGCCGCGGAGACAAAAGCGCCTTTTCTAGTGAATATCGCGATTAAACCAGCAAGAGCCGGCAATAAAAAGGCAATAATTCCCAATGCGCTAGGTTCAATCTGAACTGTGCCTAATACTCCTAAATCAACGAGTTGAGAGCCAAAAACGACCTGCGAACCAGTATAGGTCACTTCGGCGTTTACGTCGATTAGACCAGGTAGGAAGAGCATAAGCGTCGCGGCTGCGCCAAGAACGAAAATGATGATGCCAAAGAGATATCTTCGAATGTCAAATTTCATATTATTTACCTTTCTTATGAATAATCATATGAAGCGAATTGATACTTTGATTAGTGGCGAGGCCGCCAAATCAAATTGATCACCGCCAAGAGGATGACCGCTCCTAGAATGGCAAATCCCATTCCCCAGAAACTGAAAATCGTAATACCGCCTAGACCAGTGAAGTGACTAATCACCCCGCCAATCGCCGCGCCGACTAGGCCCACGACAATGTTCAGGATGATTCCCATCCGGCCATTGTTCCTGGTGATGATGCTGGCAATCCATCCGGCTATGCCACCCATCAAAAGCCACAATAATATGTACATCTATATCCCCCTTTCTATAAATGCATCGATGATGTGCTGTTTAACAAATATTTGCGTACTTGCCTATTTAGCCACGACCTTTTTTTTGAAATGGGTCATTCACCATCAAGATTTATAAGGACACCTACATTATGTTCTTATATTTTCATATTGTATACATTATTTTCTATTGTAGTGTTTTATTTTCATATATAGGTATATCAAAAATAACAATAAATGTCGGCTGATGGTCATTTTTTGCAGTAAATGCTGCCGAATCGCCAAAATCAAAAAAGAAAAAAATAAAAGGCAACAACGGCTAACGTTATTGCCTTATTGGCTAAATGTGGGAAACGACTAATTAAGCTGGTTGCATCGCTCCAAAGAGAACGAGCCAGGCAAGAATCGTCTTGGCGACAAGTGATAAGATGATGTAAACGCGCTCGCCATAGAGGTAATTCTTCCATTTCCCAACTTTTAGATACTGCAAAATCATATTGACTGGGAAAGTGTTAAAAGCGACAAAGTAGGCGGCGACGATCGCCCAGACAAACCATGGTACTTTATCATAGTTTCCGGTACCGGTCATATAGATGATAATGACGACCCAAGGAGCGATGCCGGCGATTGAACCCCAGACAAACGGTCCCCATCTGAGCTTGCCTTTTTCGCGGCCTTCGTTAAGCTGCTCCATCACCAAGCCAAAGAGGTTCATCGTGGCATTGACGACAAAGATCAAAATCAGCGAGGCAATGTCTTTCACTCCGAAAAGAGTGGCAATCAAGACGATCATGATCGAACTGCTGAGCGCATACTCGAACCATCTGAAGCGGTTAATACCTTTAGCGAGGTCTTTTTCGTAGACGGCGAATAATTTGTTCGGAATGGAAATGAGACCGTGGGCAAACGCCGAGATGAATAGAAAGAGGGAGACAAAGACACCGAACGGTAAAGCGAATACTGAACGATTTCGGGTTAGAATTCAGCTATCTTCTGAATAACAGTACCCGCCAGAATCAACATCGCGATGGCTTGAATAAGATGCAGGCCACCCATGATGAAGTTGAACCGCCGCAACCGGTCGATTTCGGTCGATCCACGCATGAACGCAAAGTACTTTTGCATTTAAAAAATTCTCCTTTTATTGATATAAATTTACCATCTTTTTTTACACTTGCCATAAATATGCACCGCAAAAAAAGCCACTATGATCAAATAATCAACAAACACTGGGTGCTATAATTCCTTATCAGTGTGACTTTGTTACATTATTTAATCGCCATTCATTCAGCGTTTTTCGCT
>JBAZDT010000127.1:0-3173 GCA_041654325.1 Bacilli bacterium
AAGAACCAAGTATTTGTTGTTTGTCACAAAGTAAGTCGCCAATATTCCACCGGCTAAGCCAATCAAAAGCGGAGGGGCGACAAACCACGTCGCTTGAAAATAATCGCTGAGAAAATCCTTGCGGAAAATCTTTAGGCTTTGCCGGTGCATCGTCCCCGCCATGCGCCCAGTCATCGAAGGCATGGAAAAAGCCAGGTGCAAGGCAATTGTGTTGACGCCGAAGAAATGCAGGGCTAGAAGGACCGTCACGCCACCGCTGATCAGCATCGAAAGCGACGAGATGAAGGCGATTGTCACATTATTTTCATAAGCTTTAATCAATTCATCCATGTTGCCATTTGCCTGAAGCAAAACAATGTCGCTAATCTGCTGAGCAAAAACAGGATCATTAGCGGCGTATATCTCAAGGAAGATGAACGATGTCAAAAGGGAAAGACCCAAATAGATCAAGATCGATTTAACCGCAATTGACAAGACTTTATATGTTCCAAAAAGAGGTGGGGTAAAGGCCAAAGGATAAATGGCGAAAAAGTTTCGCTGCCGCAAGATCATACCATCTTTAATGGAATTATTAGCGACTTGCAGGCAGATGAAAATCGGCAGGACAATCAAGGGAATCGTGATGACGAAAAGATAACTGCCAAGCATCCCGATGGCTAAAGCGGCGAGAACAAACATTGTAAATGAAAGCGACAAGGCGAGTTTTTCGCCAAGGTATTTACGATAATTTTTGAAAGCTTCTTTTATGATGTTCATTTGTGCCTGTTCAAATTTAGGTGGGCGATATCTTTAACGGCGCGGTCGAGAGCCTGGTCATCGATATTTTCGACCGAGCGCTGCTCGAGGGCCTGAATGAGTTTTCGAAAATGGCTTTTCGTCACGAGGAAGTTCGACTGTGATTTGCGCTCGAACGGCTCAATGTGGCAATCGTCGTTAACGACGACTATTGATATTAGCATATTCTTTTCAATTCGCGTTATCAAAAACAGCTTGTGCAAATTGCTGGCGTTGACACGAAGAGGGTTGTCGATGTAGCGCTTTTTGTTCTTGTTCACATAGTGAATCCAGGAAGCATCGTTTTCCTTGGCGCTGATCGCTCCCCGATAATAGCAATCTTTGATGACGTAGATATACTTTTGGCCGAAGAGGATGTGATTGATGGTCGTGATGCTATCGCCATCTTTGGCGAGTCCAAATTGGTTTATCAGGTAGTAATCGTAATCGAGAGCTACTTTGTATATCATGCGGCCGTAGTTGCGGACGAAATTGCGGGCTAAAAGGGCTCGTTTTATCGGTTTATAAAAAACGATGAAAAGGAGAAGCAATCCAGCCAGCGAAGCCGTAACGATAAACGCTATTTGTAACTCTGTCATTGATGTTTTTTAGGCAAACGACTCGGCGACTTCGATGGCGACTTCGATCATTTTGCCAAGACCAAGTTGTCTTTGCTCGCTCGTCGCTTTTTCGGTCTTTAAAAAATGGTCGGTGACAGTCAACAAGCAAAGGGCTTTTTTGCCAAGGCGAGCCGCTGTCGTATATAAACTATACGATTCCATCTCCACGCCCATGACGCCAAGAGAAGCCCATTTTTTCCACGAGTCTTTATCGACATCATAAAAGATGTCAGCTGATAAAATATTACCGACGTGCAAAGGCATTTTACGGGCTTTCAGCACACTATGCGCCTTATTCAATAAACCAAAATCAGCAATCGCTGAGTAAGTGCCACCCTTTAAATCAAACTGGGACGCCCAGTTGGAATCGGTGCAAGACGCTTGGCAAACCAAGACATCAAAGAGATTGATGCTCGGTTGATAAGAGCCGCAAGTTCCGATGCGAATGATCGCTTCGACGCCATATCCGGTGAATAATTCATGCGAATATATGCCGATTGATGGCAGGCCCATGCCCGAAGCCATCACTGAGATAGTCTTGCCGTTTTTGGTTTTTCCGGTATATCCGAGAATGCCTCGAACTTCCGTCACGAGTTTTGGATTGACTAAATACGTTTCCGCAATCCATTTGGCGCGTAGCGGATCGCCTGGCATTAGAACAACTTTCGCGAATGCCCCTTGTTCAGCGTTGATGTGTGGTGTAGCCATGATCTTTTTCCTCCTATTAATCAACATCGATGACCGATGTCGCTGCAACGTAATCATAAAAGCCGATTTTCTGTCGGGATAAAAGCAAGACGATCGTATCGGCAAAGGCGCTGACCCCAAAAGTTAAAATGAAGAGCAGCACGCGGACCATCTCGCGTAAAAAAATGGTTTTAAAATCGATTTCGGAACCATCGTTTTTGATAATCTTGATTTTAAAGAAACGCTTGCCGAGCGTCTGCCCTTTCCAATATATTGGCAGGGCGATGAAATAGAACATGACGGCGATCAAGGCAAGAGCGCCTGAACCCATCGCCGAAAGATACAAGGCGAGACTGTCTAAACTCGTCGGGTTGAGCAAAGCGGTTATAAGCTCAATCAAGGAGCGGAAGGTCAAGAGAAGGCCAATCGCCGAAATAACGACGATGTCAAATATGTTGGCGAAGATTCGATGGTAGGATTTCGCGCGTTTCACACCTTTGTTCTCCATTTAATTACTTTATCAAAAATGCTCCTTATTTTATAGAGCATTTACATAAATCAATTAAATTTTACGTCGTTCAATCGAAAATAGTCTCACCCTTTTTAATCGCCTGGACGATTCTTTGAAACTCGTGTTCTTTGATTTTATGCGATAGTTCAGGGAGCCCATCCAAAGGGAAATAGCCGACTTCTGTCGTCTCGTGCGTATGATTGTGAAAGGCCCCTGCTCCCCGCCCCTCAAAGACGATGACGTATTCAGGAGTCGTGCTCGAGGAAACAAAAGGAGTGTGGTTTATAACGCCTACCAAGCGGACGATTTCAATCTCGAGACCAGCCTCTTGCGAGACTTCGGCTTTAGCCGCCTCGCTCGGCGAATCATATAAATCGCACCAGCCACCAGGAAGCGAATATGTTCCGGTTTTGCTCTCCTTGACGAGCAGGATGTGACCTAACTCGTTAAAAACGGCGGTCCGAACCGAGACGTTGGGCGTTGGATAAACATCGCGCTTAAAATAATTCGGACGATCAAATTTGACATCTAAAAAGGACTCGAGCATCGCCAGAGTTAAAGCATTGATCTGATGGTAATTT
>JBAZDT010000128.1:0-3137 GCA_041654325.1 Bacilli bacterium
GTGGGAAATCGACGACCCTTTATATGATTTCCGGCCTTCTCGAACCAACCTCTGGAGAAATTTGGTTCGGCGACGAAGACGTGACACGCTTGGCTCCCGACAAACGGGGTATTGGCTTAGTCTTTCAAAACTATGCCCTTTACCCACACATGACAGTTTACAAAAACGTTTCTTTTCCACTTACCAACATCCGCATTAGTGATCAAAAACGCTACAAGAAACACGTTGGATGTGCCCCTGGTGAGCAACCTCTTCACCTACGTGGCGAAATGGTTAAAGATGAAGCCGGCAATCCCGTCAAACAACGCATACCCCTTGACAAAGTCACTCAATTTGATGCCGGATTAAGGCAATTTGTTGCGATTTCGGTTGAAGAAGCCTCCAAATTAATTAAAGAACAATACCCCGAAGCTCGTGCTGTGAACAGCGATAATCAAACTCTTGGCAGCCTCACTTATGAGTTTCCCATCTATTACACTAAAGACGAATTCCAAAAAGATGGAAAAACCATTCTTTATAAAAAGGGTGCTCCTGTTCTCGACGCGAGTGGCGTTCAGAAAACAAGGCTATACCGTTCCTCACAAATTCGCGTTAATGTTCCAGAGTATTATCAATTCGATGTCAAACACCGGGCTGGTGATGCCATTCTCGATGAAAAAGGTCAGACGATTCCAACCAAGCGTCGCTTGAACAAAGACGAAATTGATAAACTTGTCGTCGAAACCGCCAAACTCGTTCAAATCGAAAATCTCCTTGAACGTAAACCCAATCAATTAAGCGGTGGTCAACAACAACGCGTTGCCATTGCGCGTGCCCTTGTTAAAAAACCAAAAGTATTATTGCTTGACGAGCCCCTTTCAAACCTCGACGCTCGTCTTCGCTTACAAACTCGTGAAGAAATTCGCCGTTTGCAAAGAGACACGAAAATTACAACAATTTTTGTTACCCACGACCAAGAAGAAGCAATGTCAATTTCTGATGAAATCATCGTTATGAAACTCGGTCTTGAACAGCAAAGAGCCGCTCCACAAGAAGTTTATAATAACCCGGTTAATAAATTTGTCGCCAATTTCTTAGGCACGCCGCCAATCAACTTATTTAAAGGCACAATTAAAGAGGGTAAGGCTTATATCGGTAATGATTTTGTCCGCGATGTCGATAAGAAGATTGCCAACCAAGAGGTCATTATCGGCATTCGTCCAGAAGGTTTTATTGTTGATGAGAAGGGCACCCTATCTCTTGATGTTAAATCCATTAACACCATGGGTCGTGATGTTGTCCTGAATATTGACGATGCCAACGCCATCAACGACACGAAAATCATCATCGATGCCCTTGTCGAAGTTCATGTTGGTGTTGTGCGCTTTTCTGTCAAACCTGTTAAATGCTTAATTTTCGATAAGAAAACTGAGGAAAGGATCATCTAACTTTGGAAAAGAAGAACAACTGGAAAGCTTGGCTCTATCTAGCCCCGGTCGTCATTTTGACGGGTATCTTCATTTTCTACCCGTTAATCAATACAATCGGTATAGCCTTTTTAAAGAACTATAGCTATTTGACTGGTACCAGTGATGGGTTCACGTTTGATAACTTCGGTTATGTCCTCGGCATTACACCACGCACCTATATGGGTGTTGACTTGTACTATACCGACGTCATTCGATATGCCGTTCCCAATACGCTGATTATCGTCTTTGTCACTGTCCCACTTTCAATTATCATTTCTTTATTAATTGCCGTTGGTCTCAACTCGATCAAATGGCTTAAGAAAATTTTTCAAACCATCTTTTTTATCCCTTACGTCACCAACGCCATCGCTGTCGGCATGGTTTTCGCTGTCATCTTTGATGGATTTGGCCTTTGGAACTATCTATTTGGCCTCGTTGTCCCGTCCTACTGGATTGACATGGGCGCTGACCCTGCCAAAGCCATGTTCGCTCTTTGCGTTTACATTATTTGGCACTCGCTGCCCTTTAAAATTCTAATTTTACTTTCCGGTCTTCAAAATATTGATAAACAATATTACGATGCTGCTAAGGTCGACTCGGCCACTAAGTTTAAAACATTTACCAGTGTGACGGTTCCTCTTCTTTCGCCGCAAATTCTTTATATAATGATCACTTCCTTTATCGGTGCTTTTAAGGAATATTCCTCGGTCATGGGATTGCTCGGCAAGAGTGGCACGGCGCTTGGAAATAACAACATGTATACAATCGTCTTTTATATTTATGATTCAATTGATCGCGGCAACGTTCACTATGGGGCCGCCGCCGCCGTCATGCTCTTTATCGTCATTTTAATCTTCACCGGACTCCAATTTTGGATTTCAAAGAAACGTGTTCATTATTAAGGAGCCCATGAACCATGAAAATTGATCTTCGTAAAATATTGAACTTGAAAACCTCGGCCGAGCGAACAGACGCCCGCCGGGAGAAACCATCTTATAAGGGTATTGATACTCGGTCGATGAAATTAGTTATTAAAGAAGGTGGTCTCAATGCCACTCAACTCGAAACTCTTCAAAAAATAATGAAGATAATCTCGATGATTTTGGTCTATGCTTTCTTGGCAGTTATGGCGATTATCGTCATCTTGCCTTTCTACTGGATGATTATTACTTCGCTTAAAACCAATGCTGAAATTCGCGCCACACAACAAACCTTTTGGCCGGAAATCGTCATGTGGTCGAACTACGTTGATGTCTTCGACCGTTTTGATTTCGCCACTTATTTGACCAACACGCTTATCGTCGGCATTATTTCGACATTAGGAACGCTTGTTACGACTATTTTTGCCGCCTTTGCCTTTGCCCGTTTGCAATTTAAAGGGAAAAACTTTTTCTTTGCCCTTCTTTTGGCGACAATGATGATTCCCGGCGAGATGATGGTCATCACGAACTACATCACTGTTTCAAACTTCCTTTGGCTTGGTAGCAAAGAGGGAGTTTTCGCAGCGATGATTGTCCCATTTTGGGTCAGCGTATTTTACATCTATCTTCTTCGTCAAAACTTTTTACAAATTCCAAACGAACTATATTTGGCCAGCAAGGTTGATGGCAAGTCAGACTGGAATTATTTGTGGAAAGTTATGGTTCCCCTTAGCATGCCAACCCTTATATCCGTCTTTATTTTAAAGCT
>JBAZDT010000129.1:0-3133 GCA_041654325.1 Bacilli bacterium
ACAATTGTTCTCCAAAGTTATTTTTTATTATAACACAATTAAAAGACATCTTTTTTTAAAAAAGAGACCGCGCTTGGTCTCTTTGTTGATGGCTTATAGTTTTTCAAACACTTCCGGTATCTTGGCAAGCCAATCGCCTTTGAACAACTCGATGAGTCCAAGATCCGAAAGACTTGAAAGGTTGGGATCAATTGGTATTTTCGCCATAACCCGCAAATTATACGCCGAGGCAATATCCTCGATGTGACTTGGTCCAAAAATTTGATAGTCTTTGCCGTTATCGGGACATTTAAAATAGGACATGTTTTCGACAATTCCGATAATTGGAATATTCATCATCTGCGCCATCTTGACGGCTTTGCCGACAATCATGGAGGCCAATTCTTGAGGAGAAGTGACGACGACGATGCCGTCAATCGGAAGGGATTGAAAGATCGTCAAAGCGACATCGCCAGTTCCTGGTGGCATATCGATAAACATAAAATCGATATCCTTCCAAACGACATCCGACCAAAAGGCTTTGACGGTGCCACCGATAATCGGACCCCGCCAAATCACGGGATCGGTCTCATTATCAAGGAGTAAATTTATCGAGATAACATCGATGCCGGTTTTGGTGGCGAGGGGTATAATGCCTAAATCGTTAGCATAGGCTTTTTCTTTTAAGCCAAACAATTTTGGAATCGAAGGTCCGGTAATATCGGCGTCCAAAATCGCGACGTGATGATCAAGCCGACGCATTGAAACAGCGAGCATCGCGGTGATAATCGATTTGCCGACTCCGCCCTTGCCGCTAAGAACACCAATTACTTTTTTGACTTTGCTGTGCTCGTTGAGTTTAGCCGAAAAATCAACTTTTTCGCCAGTTCTCTCATCGCATGTCTCGTCGCATGAACCGCAATCGTGAGTGCATTCTTTTTCCATAATTTTGACCTCCGAAAATGAGCCACTTAATTATACACGAACAGGCGAATCATTTATTAGTATAACGATAATAAAAAGCAAATAAATTGGTTTTTGCACTGAAAAACATGCAAAACGACGCTTTTTTGATATTTATTGACTTTGTTCGGCGACGAAATCGTTTATTTCATAAGGAACGTTTTTATCGTTTTTGACATTCAGGACTTTGACAAATAAACGGTTTTCGTTAAAGGCGCTCTCGCTTAAAAAGGGATATTTGACACTGCGGATTTTACTATAACCTTTGTCG
Source organism: Bacilli bacterium (assembly GCA_041654325.1). Taxonomy (GTDB): domain Bacteria; phylum Bacillota_I; class Bacilli_A; order RFN20; family CAG-826; genus UBA1424. Next base: position 1,214 of record JBAZDT010000129.1, read on the forward strand.
CTTTCAATGACATAGGCGATGGCTTTTGCCAGGCGTTTGAAAATCGACAAATCCTGGACTTTTATGCCGAGGGTTAGCTCAACTAAGTCAAGGTCGTCTTCGCACAAAAGATGATAAGGAAGTTTCATGTCGATATGATATCCGTCGACTAAACCATTTTCAAAAAGTTGTTTCATCTTCTCGAGGTTGATACCGTTGGTGTATACGATGATTGGCTTATCAGTGATATCTTTGATGCTTTGCAAGTCGCGCGTCAAGTCTTCAAGGGAGGCGTTTAAAAATTCGCCACCGCTGAAAACGATATATTCGAATAAGTCTTTTTGCCGCTCGATGTAGTTGATGACGTCGTCGATTGAATAGAATTGCTCGTGTTTGCTTTCAATTAACTCTTTGTAGTTAAAACATTGGTAGCAATGAAAAGGGCATCCAGTCAAGGCGTGAACCAAAAGGGCAGGATGCCCTTTGATTTCGCTAAGCGTTAATAAAAGGTTTTTATAGTAGTGAATCATCGGTGTCACTCTCGTGGAACCGACGTCTTTGCGCCCAGTCAAAGCGCCGCGCCTTGCTCCAGAAGTTATAGTCGCCTTTATAATAACCTTTATCGTTAATCTTGATATTTTTGCGGGCAATCATCCGCACGTAGCCAATGACGCGGCTATATGTTCCGATGTCCGTGCTGTGGCATGATGGGCACTCGGTGACATTCAAAGCATCAGTGGCCATTAAAGTTTGTCCGCACGACAAACAGCTGCTGACAGTCGGCGAAAGGGTAATGTAATTAATCGGCTTGCGGAATAATCTTTCGATATAATGGGCTAAGACCTCAGGTTCGATTTTGGACTCGATAAAGTGATGGAGTATCGATCCGGATGTCGCGTATCCTTGGAACTCGGCGGCGTTTTCGATCTGCTTAGTGAAATCTTCTTCGCTAAACGGCAGCATGCAACCGGAAGTCAAGAACACGTTATCGCCTTCGCCTTGGACGAAGATTTTGCGGTTTTGCTTGGCAGCCCATTTCACGTCGTTGCGCGCTAATTTGATGCCAGCGTTCTCAGCTGGGGCGTATTCAATGCCACAAGCAACGCGATCGCGAACGATGAAATCATCAATGATGCTCGACAAGTATTGCATTAACTCGTGAGCGTATTTTTTGCCAAGTGGGTCATTCATTCCCTGGGCGTATCCAATGTTGATAAGGCCTTCATGCATGCCGGTTACGGCAAAGACATTAAAGTAATTTTTAAGGTTTTTATTGAAAGCGAAGAAAGTTGGGTACAACTCTTTGTGGTTTTCCACCCAATTACGCTTGGCGAGGTGTCCTTCTTCCATCACTTCCATGTACTCACGGATTTTCTCTCTCAAGAGTTTTTCATCGTGACCAAATTCGATTAGCATGCGGTTCATGTTGAGATTTAATACTTGAATAGCGCCAACATTGCCGACTGACGATCCAAAAATGCCTCCGCCTAAACGCGACAAAAGTCCGAGATTGATATTAAGGCGGCAGCAAAGGCTCCGCGAGACGGCAGGATCCTTAGCGGCGATCAATGGATTGAGATTTTTGTAATAAGGATCGCTAAAGGCTTCGGTCCGGAAGTTTTCAAAATAGACGCCACCCCAACGATACATTCTTTCGAGCAAAAGCAAAAACACCGGATTATGATAATTAAAATTATCATCGATTTGAACAGTTATAAGCGGGAAGGTCAGAGGAATGCCTTTGTTCGTGCCTTTTGACATCGCTTCGATAAAGGCGATATTGATGCGATCGAAATATGATGCGGGGATGTCGCAATAGCGATAATCGCGGGCGAGTCCGCCGACGACTACATACTCATCCTTAATATCTTCGGAAGGTTTCCCAAACTCTAAAGTGCAGTTGGAGAAAGCTGATTCAGAACCCGCGCGAAGAGGCAGATT
>JBAZDT010000130.1:0-3085 GCA_041654325.1 Bacilli bacterium
AAGTAATACGTTTTATAAATCTGCCACTGAAATTGACGATCCCCACCATCGAGGGAAGGGAGGCGCATCTTCTCTTCGAACACCCACTCATTCCACCGATGATTCGTGTGATAGATCGTCGGTTCGTCGGATTCGACGACGCCAGATAGACGGAACACTTGCTCGTCATCATAAAACCAGTCGTCATTTGCGATCGAAAAGGTCACAAGAACGTTCGCGGTGCGAAAATATTCTCCCAACGAAGCATAGCTTCTCTCAATTTTCAAAGAGTAGCATAGACCAATCATATCGTTATGGGCAAGGCCGATAATCATCTCGTCGTTTGCAAGGTCACTAAGTTGGCGAGGATAAACGATATAATCTGTTCTACCATCTCCAAGCCACAAGTAATCGTTGAACTGGCGTGAAGAAAAGCGCGGCAAAACAATTTTGTAAGTTGTCGACGAAATAAACAGTTCATCACGATTCTTAAAAAAATCCTCAAAATTCACGGCATATGAAACGCCGATGTCACTAATGTAGTTTGCGTATTTTTTCTTGATTAGAAGAACGTTTTCATAACTTGCGCTGTAATGATTTAACACTGATTGCCCACTATTTTTCTTGGACATGACAATCCGAGAATCATCGATGACGCTGGAGAAACCCTCGACGATACGGTCCTGAATCGATGATGTCATGATAATCGATAAGCCGATGCCAAGGAGGCCAAGCGACATCATAAAATTATTGACCGTGATGCGGATTTTCCGCGTTTTGATGATGGCGGCCGATTTGCGAATAATCGTGCGAAGTGGCATTATGGGTGCCCTCGCTTTCGAAATGCTTTTGACACTGATAATGTTCTTCGTTTTCTTTGGCGGAGGGAAAGTCGTGATATCAGCTATTGCTCCGTCGATTAAGCGGATTTTTAGGTCGCAAAAGGGGGTCACCAATTTTTCGTCGTGAGAGACGACGATGACGAGGCGAGAGAAAGCAATTGATCGAAGTATTTTCAGTACGGTTAAACCGTTTTCTTCATCAAGTGAGCCAGTCGGTTCATCGCAGAGAACAATCGGGGGGTTGTTTATTATAGCCCTGCTGATGGCCACTCTTTGTTTTTCGCCTCCGGAGAGAATATTTACATTAGCCTCCGCTTTCTCCTTCATTCCGACAAGTTCAAGACAGTCGATGACGTGCCGAGACTGGATTTCGCGGTTCTCAGTGCTGAGAACTTCTAGCACGTTGAACAAGTTATCTTTGACAGTCTCGACATTGAATAATCGGAAGTCCTGGAATACATAGCCGACATTTGCGATGCGAAAATGACTTCTTTCCTCTTCACTTAAGGTGTGTAGCGAACGTTGCAAATACTGACAATCGCCATCATATTCGCCATCAAGACCGGAAAGAATATTCAAGAGCGTTGTTTTGCCGCATCCCGATGGACCGACAACGGCAATTAGACCTGTGCGGGGAAAGCGAAAAGTAAAGTCTTTTAAGACTATCCGCACGCCATATTTTTTGGTTAGATTTGTCGCCTTTAACATCATTCATCGCGCAGTTCTTCGGCAAGCGAAAACTTTTTATAGACAAGGATTGGCAAAATCGTGCAGCCACAGCTTACTACCAATGATGAGGCAATCAGGATAAACAAAAGTAAAAAGGGGGTCTTAAGAAACGATGCGTACGGAATTGCGATCAGATTTTTGAACATAAAGTATTGGTAAAGTAAGTTGTTGGCCGTCCTTTCAAGGTAGAGAGATATCGGAAGTGACACAAGCGCGGCGCCAATAACAATCGCCACCGTATAATCGACAAAAATCTTTATCACGTCTCTGCGCCTAGCCCCAAGGCAAGAGAGAATGGCTGAATCCTTTTTCTTGGCAATAAAAAGAGAGTATGATCCAGTGGCGATTATCGAGCATGTGCCAATGATGGCGATAATCACAAAAACAACCATTGAATAAAAAGTCGCATTCATCAGTTCCTGATATGTTTTCTGAATCATTAGCGAAGTCGACGAGATTTCGAGCGATGAATTGCTTTTAACAAGCGTTTCCGAGACGTAAGTTAGGGAGCCAATTGCCTCTTCGTCAAGCGCAAAAATATTTAAGCAGTAGTTCGAAAGGTAATTATCATCAGGGGCAAGAGCGATTATTTGTTGGCAGGTTTGGGAATTTCCTTCTTTGTCTTTTATTTTCGAAAAACGATACCCATCTAGAAGCAGTTCTAAGGCCGAAAAAGAATAATAAAGTTTTGGTTCGTTTAAAAACGAAAGCTCCTCGACGATACCAATGATTGTCAGATCGTCTCGATAACTAAAAGATTCTTCAATCAACATTTGGCTTTCGCCATCGATGGCACTAATAGGACTATTAACTTCAAGATTCAAGGTTTGATGGATTAACGACGACTTAGATCCGCCAATCAACTCCGCAAGCGCTGTGTTGATGACGACATCATTTAGAGTATTCGCCATTGGAAAGGTCCCAGCTGCCAATAGTTTCTTTCGGTTGCTGGCAGAAACAAAACTATAGACTGGCACTAGTGATACCCAGTCGATTTGCTGGCCACGAAAAGAGAGTGAATAGTTTCCAGGGAAAAATATTTCGTAGTTGTAACTCACGACGAAAGAATCAGCGTAATTGTTTAAAAATGCCATTTCTGACATCGTTGGTCGGCTTGTTTTAACAAGCGATAACGGCGATGAATCAAGGTCGAAAGTTTCCTTTTTGGCGGCTTTGAAAAACTGGCTGTCGAGAAACTGGTATTGAACGTCGCTTATCATCTGACTCGCCCCTTGATGAAAGCCAATTGCAAATAAGAGGGCTGTGAAACTAATTAGCGTTGCTAAAAAGAGGAGGACACTCTTGGTGATATCACCTTTTATATACGACCACGATAAGCGTTCATGCCAACCAAATACCATCATCGCCCAACAATTTGCTTCTGACTATCATCAGAAATGATATTGCCGTCTTTTAAAGTAATTTTCCGCGTCGCGAATTTTTCGGCAAGCAAGGAGTCGTGAGAAACGACGATGACTAATCTTCCTTGGGCAATTTGGGAGAGCATCTCCATCGTCGCTAAAGCATTTTTTTGA
>JBAZDT010000131.1:0-3083 GCA_041654325.1 Bacilli bacterium
TTCTTCTATCCGGCGGTTCTGGAAAACGCCTGTGGCCACTATCAAACGATATTCGCTCGAAACAGTTTATTAAGATATTCAAAACTGAAAGCGGCGAATATGAGTCGATGGTCCAGCGCGTTTACCGGCAAATCAAAAAAGCCGATGAACATGCTTCCATCACGATTGCAACCTCAAAATCGCAAGCGTCGACGACTTTTAACCAACTCAATACCAGCGTCAATATTTCGGTTGAACCTTGCCGTCGCGACACTTTTCCGGCCATTATACTCGCATCAGCTCACCTCCGCGACATTCAAGGCGTCTCTGAAGACGAAACGGTCGTCGTGTGTCCTGTTGATCCCTTTGTCGGCGATGAATACTTTCAAACTTTGTCCAAATTGTCGGCGATGGTCGATAAAAGCGGAGCGAACATTGTGCTGATGGGTATTGAACCCACTTATCCAAGCGAGAAATATGGCTATATCATTCCACAGACCAAAAACAAAACGAGCAAAGTATTAACATTCAAGGAAAAGCCTGATGTCAAGACGGCGAAAGAATATATTCGTCAAGGGGCGTTGTGGAATGGTGGTGTCTTTGCTTTCAAATTGAAGTACATTTTATCAAAAGCACGGGAATTAATCGATTTTAAAAATTATGAAGACCTTTTCGCTAAATACGATAAATTAGAGAAAATTAGCTTTGACTACGCAGTGGTGGAAAAAGAACCTAATATCCAGGTCGTTCGCTATAGTGGGCAATGGAAAGATCTTGGCACATGGAACACCTTTACGGAAGCGATGGAGCAAGCCGTCATCGGCGATGCCATCATGAATGACAAATGCTCGAACGTCCACATCATTAACGAGCTAAATGTCCCCGTTTTAGCGATGGGCCTGCACAACGTGATAATCTCAGCTAGTCCTGAAGGAATTCTGGTCTCGGACAAAGATCAATCAAGTTTTATTAAACCTTATGTTGATAAAATCGATCAGCAAATAATGTTCGCTGAAAAATCGTGGGGCAGTTATCGCGTTTTAGATGTTGAAAAAGAAGCCTTGACGGTCAAGGTAACTTTAAATCAAGGTCAAATGATGAATTATCACACTCATCAGCATCGCGATGAAGTCTGGGTTGTTATAAGCGGTAGTGGCACCGCCATCGTCGACGGTGGCGAACGCGACATTAAACCCGGCGATATCATCGCGATGAAAGCTGGATGCCCGCATACGATAATGGCCAAAACCGAATTAATGCTGGTCGAGGTCCAAATCGGCAAAGATATCAACGTTCAGGACAAACATAAACTCCCATTTCCGAAGAGAGCGGGGAAACAATAAATCTATGCGAATCGAAACTTATGTAATCACAAATTGTGAAAGGAGGCCTCTTAATGAATAAAATGCTCTATGTCGCATCGCTTCCCGCCGATGGTCATAGTTTTGACGGGGAACGAAATAAGTCAAAGGCCATCCTTTCTTGTTTTAAGAAAGTCGGCACCTATGACATCGACATCATCGACTACACCAAAAATAAGTATTTGCAAACCATCAAACTCATCTTGAAAGCCATCTTATGCAAGTATGATTTGATATTTATTTCCAAATGCATTGTCGGTGGCACCATCGCCCTTCACCAAATATTGAAATTTGGCAAGGCTCAAAATAAAAAGAACATCGTTTTTTACCTCGTCGGGAATGGCTATAGTGGTTTTGAAAACAAAAAGATGTATCTTGGCGACATAAAAAAGTGCCGAAAAGTCATCTTGGAGTCTGAGAAAGTTATTCCTCAGATGAAAACAATCGGCGTCGACACGGATTTGATCTTCCCATCGATCAAAGATGATTTCGCCTATCCTTTGCTGACGAAAGAATATAAGCACGATGATGTTTTACACGCATTATTCTTCTCGAGAATCCACGTCCATAAAGGCGTGTTGGATGCCGTTCAAGCAATCGTTAACGTCAATTCTCAAGCCGGAAAGACTTTGTACACTTTTGATATCTCCGGTGGAAAATACACTGAGCCCGAGTATCAAGAGACCGAGAACAAAATACTCGAAGAAATCAAGATACATCCCGAAATTCGCTATCTCGGAACATCATTGAACCTTAAAGACCCAGAATCATATAAATTGATTCAGCAATACGATTTGCATATTTTCCCATCCCGTTTTAATCAAGAGTGCGCGCCCGGTTCGGTCATCGATATGTTCATCGCCGGCGTGCCCACCCTTTCTTCAAGTTTTGAATCCGCCAAAAACCTGATGTCAGATGAAAATTCATATTTCTTTGAACTAGGTAGCGTTGAAGATTTAGAAAAGAAATTACTGTATATCTATAACCACAAAGATGAGTTAGCCGCGAAACGTTCCGCTTCGTACAAGGAGAAGTATAAACACACCGCAAGCGCCTTTATCGATTTCTTAAAAAGAAACGAGATTATCGTTTAAAAGACAGTTCCAATCGCTCATCTTATGAAAAGATGCGATAATAGTATTGTTATAAAGAGGGGATAATATGAAAGTTGTTATTTTGGCGGGTGGCTTTGGCACTCGCATCAGCGAAGAAAGTTACTTGAAACCAAAACCGATGATTGAAATCGGCGGGCGGCCGATTCTTTGGCACATCATGAAGTTGTATTCCCATTATGGCTACAACGAATTCGTCATTTGTGCAGGATACAAACAAGAAGTAATCAAAGACTATTTCGCGTCGTATTTTATAAGAAATAGCAACGTGACATTCGATTTATCGAATCCGGAAAACATGGTAATCCATAATAACGTTTCAGAGCCGTGGAAAGTCACAATCGTCTACACTGGTCTCAGCACGATGACCGGCGGCCGCATTAAACGGGTTAAAGAATATCTCGATAACGAGCCTTTTATGCTGACCTACGGCGATGGCGTTGCGAACATCGATATTAAAAAACTTGTGGATTTCCATCAAAAGCATGGGAAAACGATGACGATTAGCGCGACGCAACCGGAAGGCAGATTTGGCGTTATTGATATGGAAGCAAATGGTAAAATCAAGGCTTTCCGCGAAAAATCGCAAGCAGATACCGGATTTGTGAACATCGGCTTTATGGTGTGCAAC
>JBAZDT010000132.1:0-3034 GCA_041654325.1 Bacilli bacterium
CAATGTAATATCAACGATTTCAACGCCTTTTTGCTGCAATTTTATCAGCAATTCCTCGGTAAAATGAAAACCAGCCGTCGGGGCCGCACTACTGCCTAAACGCTCGGCATACACCGTTTGATAACGACTATTATCTTCACATTGTTTTTTGATATAAGGAGGTAGGGGCATCAGGCCAACTTGTTCAAGTGATTCAAGAAAAACGCCGTCATAAATAAATCGCATATGACGAATTCCTTCATCGCCGACGCCAATGCATTCCGCGGACAAAACATGATCCTTAAATGTGATCACTGTTCCAACTTTTATCGTCTTGGCATTGCCGGTGAGACATTCCCAAACATCTTTTGAAATTTCTCTAAGCAGCAAAACCTCGACATGGGCGAAAGTTTTTTCCTTGACCCCGAATAGACGAGCAGGAAGAACTTTCGTATTATTGCGGACTAAGACATCCCCGGCATTAAAATACTTGACGATATCGTAAAAATGCTCGTCTTTGAAAGTGTGCGACGAGCGGTCGACGCTGATCAATCGCGATTCGTCGCGAACTGAAGAAGGATTTTGGGCGATTAATTCTTCAGGCAGAACAAAATCAAAAAGTTTGACATCCATTAAAAACCTTTATCTCCCACAAACGATTGATAAACTTCTTTTTTGAAATCGCCAAAGCGATCATCTTTGATGGCTCTCCGCGCCTTTTCCATCAAAGAGATGAGAAAGCGCACGTTGTGAATTGAGAGCAACCGTTTGCCGAATGTCTCCTCGCTGATGTACAAGTGGCGAAGATAGGCTTTCGTATAGTGGTTGCATGTATAGCAATCGCAATTCGCGTCAAGCGGAGAAAAATCTTCTTTATATTTGGCGTCGCGGATGTTGACGCGCCCAATCGAGGTCATCAACGCCCCGTGGCGGGCGATGCGCGTCGGCAAGACGCAATCGAACATGTCGATTCCTCGCGATATTCCTTCGAGGAGAAAATCGATTGAACCGACTCCCATCAAATAACGGGGTTTATCCTCTGGCAAAAACGGCACAGACTGCTCGATCATTTTGATGAAAACGTCTTTTGGCTCGCCGATCGAGGTGCCTCCGATCGCGTACCCAGGAAAATTCATCTTGGTTAGTTCGACTGCCGAATGCTGACGGAGATCAGCGAAGTCACTACCTTGGACGATGCCAAATAGAGCTTGGTCATCTCTTAGCTGGGCTTGCTGCCCGCGCTGAGCCCACCTGAGCGTTCTTTCCACGCTCTTTTTCGCATATTCGTATTCGACAGGATAAGGCATGCATTCGTCAAATGACATGATGATATCTGCTCCGATTTTCTCTTGGATGGCGATAACCTTCTCTGGGGTAAACTCAAGCGTTGATCCATCAAGATGACTTTTGAATGTCACTCCTTCTTCGCTTATCTTTCGATTATCCATCAAGGAAAAGACTTGGAAGCCGCCTGAATCGGTGAGAATCGGTCCAGGATAATTCATAAATTTATGAATGCCGCCGGCTTTGCTAAGAACGTCTTCACCTGGACGAAGATGCAGGTGATAAGTGTTAGCTAAAATGACGCCTGAACCCATTCCAATCAGTTCTTCGGGCGAAAGGGTTTTAACTGTCGCCAAAGTTCCGACCGGCATGAACATCGGCACTTCGACATCACCATGAGGCGTGTGCAAAACGCCATAGCGGGCTCCTGTCTGTTTACATATATGTTTTATTTCTAAATAAAAATCTTTCATAGCACTAAGATATTAAAATATGAGGCGTTAAATTACCACTTAAATCGGTAATTTTGATTAGCGGAGATAACTTCCTGAAACTTTTCTTTTTTACCAAGAAAAAGGAAGATGAAATACCCAAGAATAGCAACCGCGATGAACTCCCCAATCGCCACCAAGCCGGCATTCAGCCAAAATGGTTCTTGCAGAAGAAAATACAATTCAGCCCCAACGACAAAGCCATTGATGACGACAGGAATCAAGGCAGCGATGAAAAGATGCTTCATGTAACCAATTAACAAGCCGCTCAGCAAAGTGGCTAACGTTCCGAAAAGCATATCCCAATAGCCAAGTGGCGAAAATAGATTGGCGAGCAAACAGCCAAGAGTAACTCCGATAACATAATCTTTGCGGAAAAAGCACAAAAGGACCAAAATCTCCGCAATTCTTATTTGAATTCCCATATATGAAACAGGAGCAGTCACCATTGTCAAAATATAATAAATCGATGCAATAATGGCATTAATCGCTAATCTTTGGATATTTGGCGAAATGTTGTTTTCCATATTAATAAAAGGCTAAATACTCGGGTGGCAATGATGTTCCGGATTCATTGTGGGTGATGACATGCGAGATGACTTCGGCAATCGAAATCACATTCACGCCTTCGATTGCTTTTTCGATGCTGTCAGTCGTGACGATATCGCTGATTCCAACTTCCTTTAAGTCAGTGGCTGAATTCTTGGAAAATACACCATGCGAAGCAGCGACGAGTATGTTTTTTGCCCCTTTGGCGTAAAGTTCTTTCGCCGAAGCGATAATCGTTCCACCGGTATCGATGATGTCATCGATGATAATGCATGTTTTGCCTTCGACGTCGCCGACGATATTGACGACTTCGGCCTCATTTGGGGAAGGACGGCGTTTATCGACGATTGCCAACTGCGATTTCGGCAAGGCTGTCGCCAAATCGCGGCCGCGATGGGCGGATCCGTGGTCTGGTGAGACAATCACTACTTCGCTCGGATCAATTTTGAGCTGACGAAGTTTATTCAAATAATATGAAGCAAATAGATGAATTGACGATAAATTGTCAACCGGGCACGAAAAAAAGCCTTGAATTTGCGGCGTGTGCAAATCGAGGGTAATCACGTGAGAGACGCCGACGGTCAAGAGCAAGTCGGCCACCAGACGAGCGGAAATGGGTTCTCTCGGGCGAGCGATACGATCCTGACGAGAATAGCCGTAATATGGAATAATGACGTTGATATCCTTAGCGTTCGCTTTGCGAATACTATCAATGAAAATGAGAAGCTCCA
>JBAZDT010000133.1:0-3028 GCA_041654325.1 Bacilli bacterium
ATTGTCGACATATCGCCGACATCAACCTCCCATATACCGAAAACTCTCGCCGTTACCTTTTATCGGAAGGAATCGATGGTAAGACGATTTTTGTCACAGGCTCGCCGATGCGCGAAGTCATCACGAAAAACATTGATGGAATTGCCAAAAGCGATATTCTCGATAAACTCGCGTTAAAGAAAAATAGTTATATCGTCGTCTCCGCCCACCGCGAAGAAAACATCGATAGCGAAGAAAATTTTATCGAACTTGTCAAATCGATTAACGATATTGCCGCGAAATACCAAGTCCCGGTTATTTATTCAACGCATCCGAGAACCCGAAAGATCATTGATAAACGCGGTGTCATCTTTAATCCATTGGTCATCAACACGAAACCATTTGGCTTTTGCGATTACATCAAACTTCAATCAAATGCCCTTGTCGTCTTAAGCGATAGCGGTACTCTGACTGAGGAATCGGCCATTTTAGGTTTTCCGGGAGTGCTGATCAGAACATCGACGGAAAGGCCAGAAGGTCTCGATGCTGGAACAATCGTCGTCGGAGGGATTAAAAGCCGTGATGTGCTAGCGGCTTCTGAATTAACTATCAACCTTGCTAAAGAGCGCCAAGATATGCCACTTTCATCTGATTATTCGTCTACTGATGTCTCGATGAAAGTCGTTAAAATTATTCAGAGTTATACTCATATTGTAAATAAGACGACCTGGCTTCGTTAATCAAAGTCGTTCATTATCTATCTTGTATGAAACGAGGTATCGCGATAAAATACAGCAAGTATGGACAAAAACTGTTTTAGTAAAAGACAAAAAGTCTACCTAGTATTTAAACGGTTTTTAGACATCTTGTTTTCCTTTCTCGCCATCATCATTTTATCGCCTTTCCTAGTTATCTTCGGGCTTTTAGTTAAACTAACGTCAAAGGGTCCGATGCTTTTTCTTCAGCAGAGAATGGGAAGAAACAAAAAAGTATTTCGCATCTTGAAATTTCGGACGATGCGCATCGACGCTCCAGAAATACCCCCGAGCAACTTAACCAAAGAAGAGCAAAGAGCGATGCTGACGAATATTGGTGGCTTCCTTCGCAAAACAAGTATTGACGAGCTCCCGCAGATTTTCAATATCTTCATCGGTCAGATGAGTTTCATCGGCCCACGTCCTGCCGCCGCCCACAATGAAGACGACATAATTAATGAACGAGATAATTATTATCCGACACCTAACTGTTTGCGCCCCGGCCTTTCCGGATACGCTCAGACCCACGGCCGCAACCACGAAGTCAAACAAAAAGCCGAACTCGACTATTACTATATTAAGCATTTGTCCTTTTGGCTCGATGTGAAAATCTTTTTTCTGACGATTCGCAAAGTTTTTCTTTTTGAAGGATCTTAAAGGTTTAACTTTGTTATTTGAATGTTAGAATATGATTATTCGAACAGCTTCGATAACAATGGTAAAATGAAAAACATTAAAACAAGATTGTTAATCACCCATATTCTCTTTTGGGTGGCCATGATTTTCATGGCTTATTTTGCCGAAAACGTCGTTGTTTTCGATTTTAATGACTTTCAGCGTGGTTTCACGGCGGTTGAATATATCTTGCTTTTCATCGGCATTATTGCCATTTTGAGTTATTTCTTTTATTGCGAGCATAAATACAATGGTCTATCGGTCAAATGGATTCTTCTTTCCATTTTGATTTTGATTGTGATTGGAGCGGCAATCGGTATTTTTTCGACTCCAGAAATTCAAACCTTTAAAGCCGTTGAAATCGTCGATGAGGTTGAAACGATTGTCACCAAAGAATTCGTGACGACGATGGATCAGAAAATTAAGAGCTTGTTTTATGTTTTGCTGGCCGCGGTGGGAGTTTACATTCAGGTGATTGTCCTTCCGCGTTTAATAACGTTTCGCAAATACATTATCTTTTTGTTCTATATCGCCGTAGGCGTCGCTGTCATTTCGGTCTTCTTAAGCTACGTTCTCGACTATAGTTCCTATGTTCACCTCGCTAAGTACGGCCTCGTTGGCTATATCTTTCCTGTATCCTTTTTGTTCAACCGCAACATGTACGCCTTGATGATTTTGATTGGGATGCTGGCGATGTACAACATCATTTCGACACTCCCGAAGTGGTGGAATTATTTAATTCTCATCTTTCTTTTAGTTAATCTCTTTTTTACTTTCTCCAAGGCGTCAGTCGGAATCGCCTCTATCACTTTTGTCGTTCATTTTATCTATCGAATGGTCGTGACTTTTAAAAAACATAAAATTCGCAACAGCGTTTTCCTCGGCATCGTCGGTCTTCTAGGAATATGCGTAATTTTCTTGATTCCTTTCCCCTTTTTCATGGATATCAAACTCTTTTCTACCGCGCGCAATTTCATCTATGATTACTATGTCAAACTTGGAATCGATTCATACGGATCAAGAAGTCAAATTTGGGAGAGCGTTGGAACTATATCCCAAGGCATCCACTTGTGGTTTGGGCGCGGATTATGGATTTTTAATGACACCCTTCTTTTTTATACGGGCGAGGTAGCGAATCATCGTCCAGAATATTTCTCCCACAATGGTTTTGTCGAAATTCTTGGGCAGTGGGGTCTTATCGGCTTGATTCCTTATTGCCTCGGCATTTTGGGCCTCATTGTTTTGATTTTCTACGCGGCCATCAAAGACTATAAAGTGGGTATTCCGGCGCTAATTGTTTTCGGGGCGTTTCTCGGCTACACGATGGTCGAAACTTCAACCCTTTTCGATTTGACGATCGAAGGGATTGCGACTACCGTCATCGTCACGCTTCCGACTCTATCTTGGCTTAATGCCAAACGCCACCCAGAAATTAATCGCCAAATTGTTCTTGCGGCGGAAAATCTTGAATACCACATGCCGAAAACCGATGGTGCAAAGTTTGAGCGTCAGGCGACTATGTGGACCGCCTTGCTGTTAGGGCTGGGGTTGATCTTTGCCTTCTTCTTCCTAAAAAGCATTTCTGCCCAGATGGCGGTGTATATTATGTCATCCCTCTT
>JBAZDT010000134.1:0-2968 GCA_041654325.1 Bacilli bacterium
TTCAAAAGAATACTCGACGAAATGCTCGAGCGAATCAAAGCAGCGCGCATAGCCCAAATGTTCGACGGCGTGAACTTTAAAAAGCTTATTAGCGAATTTCTTAATCGCGTCTTTAAGGGTGTAAGTTGGATTGGTTTTCAAGGCCTCTCCAATTAGATTCATCAAGGCATCGCGGTTGAAAATGTAGGTCTCCATCGAAACGCAAGCTTCCTTCTCCAACTGCCGATTATTTTTAAATGACCGCACATAGTCTTTCTTGACGGTGACGATATTGTGACCTTTAAATGATTTATGGGCATTGTTGATGCGCTTGTAGAGCAAGGTGACTTTTTCGCCGCGCTCAATGTGCTCTCTAAGAAGAGGTTCAAAATCAATTTTACATATAACGTGCGTCGGTTGAATCACGACGTATTTTGTCGAAGATTCGTGCAGTACCCAGTCGTTAACCAAGATGTTATTGAGATCGGTATTTTTCTTGCGATTCAAATTCCCGCGCTCGTTATACATGATTGTTTCGCGGCCGATTTTGGTGTTGATATTCCACGATTGAAGCGAGCCGAGATGTTTAAGGACACTTCGCAGGTGGGATTTAACTAAAATGCCGACTTCGTCGATGCCGGAATTGGAAAAATTTGACAGCGCGAAATCGATGAAAGCATAACGTCCTAAAAAGGAGGTTGATGCTAAACTCCGCGCAGAAGTTAGCGGTCCGAGATCAGGGGCGTTATGAAGATCGCATAAGCCAAGTACTTTACTTGCCATTTTTCTTTCCTTTCCGTGTCGTGATCAAAACAATTTCTTCTTGTTTTTCGTTTATGATATCGCCGTGAGAAACGACTGCTTCCGGTCCGACAATCGCGTTAAAAACTTTTGCTCCAGCGCGAACGCGAGATCCAGGCATCAGAACTGAGTTTCTGACGACTGCGCCTTCGGCGACGACAACTTCATTGGAGATGACACAGCGCTCGACATCGCCTAGAATTACCGCACCTTGGTTAATCAAGCAGTCCTTGACGCGGGCTTTTTTGCCAATGTATTGGGGGTGGGAGTGAGTGTCTTCAGAAAAAATGGTGTGGATACCTTTAATCTGATATATATTGTTGCCTTTGGCGGAGAGGAGCAAATCCATGTTGGCATCGTGCAAACTGGCAATCGTTCCGACATCGCGCCAGTAGCCTCTGAACACATAGGCAAACAATTTCATTTTCTTGGCGAGCATCGTCGGAATGATGTCCTTGCCAAAGTCATGGCTCGACTCTTTTTTACGCGCATCGCTGATGAGCATCCGCCGCAAAACCGAGTAAGTGAAAATATAAACGCCCATCGAAGCCAAATTGGAAATCGGATTTTTCGGTTTTTCTTGGAATTTCACAATCGCGCCCTTTTCATCGGTGACCAAGATGCCAAAACGCGAGGCTTCTTTAGGTTCGACTTCGATGACCGAGATTGTGCAATCGGCTTCTTTTTCGATGTGCTGATTAAGCATTTCGTTGTAAGTTGTCGAATAAATATGGTCACCCGATAAAATCAAAACATATTTTGTGTTTAGGGAGTCGAGGAAATCGATATTGGCAAAGATGGCATCAGCTGTCCCTTTATACCAACTTAAACCTTCCTCAGTTTGTCGAGGATGCAAACTTGCGGTTAGAGAGCGAACCCCGTTGAGGCCCCACTTCTCGCCGTTTCCGATATAAGTATCGAGAGCCACCGATTCGTACTGCGTCAAGACACCGACGGTGTCGATTCCCGAATTCGCGCAGTTTGAGAGGGGAAAGTCGATGATGCGGTATTTTCCGCCGTAACTAACGGCCGGCTTTGCGATTTTGCGAGTCAAAGCCTCTAGGCGCGTGCCTTTTCCCCCAGCTAGAATCATCGCAACGATTTTCTTGTTCATGCACATTACCTCGCGATATGATGGGATCCCCCATTATGATTGTCGTCTCAAATCTTAATTAATTTTAGCATATATAATTTTATATATGTAGCCTCGTTTTAAATGGTTTGGCTTTTTGCTATAATTGACTACATGAAAAGCGGCAAGCTTAAAATCGCTCCTTTCCGATTGACGATGATGTTCATCGGCATCTATTTGCTCTTACAAATTCTTTTCATGTCAACTCTCGACTTTTTGGATATGTCGACATGGCCTCCGAAAATTGATAACCTTCTTCTTTTTGCGATTTATACACCCGTCCTCATCGCTTTGACGATCATTTTCTATGTCATTTCCTTGACTCAGACTTTTTATTATGTCGACAAAAAGAAAATAACCCATCACAAGATGAATAAAATTTACGAATTCTATTTCTCAGATATGGTCTACATCGATGAAAAATGGTCAGCCAAACACCGCATGCTCCTCTTTTATGATAAAGCCGGGCGCAGCAAGTTCCTGACCTTTGATCGCGACGGCATCATCTTTAAAGCCGCGCTGGAAAACGCTAAGACGATGAGCCGCGAGGATTTTCACATCCGCTTTCCGAACGTTCGTTTATAACGAAGAGAAGAGACTTCGAATTTTATTTGCATCTCTTATTAACATATGTTAAACTCTAACTTGCGTTTTAAGAAAATGAGGTCCAAGTTATGTCAAGAGTATGTCCAGTAACCGGCAAGGGTCCGCTAAGCGGCAACAATCGTTCTCACAGCCTTCGCGCTACACGCCGTCGGTGGAACGTTAATCTTCAACCATTCCAAGTTGAAGTTGATGGCAAAACGCAAACAGTGCGCATGTCAACTCGCGCATACCGCTCCTTAAATAAGTCCGGTAAATAAATTATATTTTAAAGAATAAGCCCCAAGCAATGAAGTGACCCCCAATTCGGACACTTCATTAAAAAAGGCCGCAAAACAGAGATCATCGAAGGTCTCTGTTTTTTATTCGGCTTGAATTATAGAAGGCAATCCATTCCTCAACGAGTTTGATGTAATGCTCCAATGATGTAATATTGTTATTGTACAGAGTTTC
>JBAZDT010000135.1:0-2940 GCA_041654325.1 Bacilli bacterium
GGTGACCTTCGGAGGTCTTAACGCCCTCCATAACCAACAATCGTTCGCCATTGCCATTTCCGAAGGTTATGTGGCAGTAGCGGCGAAAGGCGAGATTTCTTCAGAGGATGAAATCGTCTTGAAAACAATTCTGACTCAGCTGGAAACTATCGCTCGCGAAAATCCGAAAAACGTCAAAATTATCAGAAAGGAAAAAAAGAACAATGATTTATAGATTAGACCTGCAGTTCTTTGCTTCGAAAAAGGGTGTCGGTTCAACCAAAAACGGTCGTGACTCCCATTCAAAACGCCTCGGCGCCAAAAAGTCTGATGGCGAATATGCAACCGCTGGTTCAATTCTCTATCGTCAAAGAGGAACTAAGGTTCATCCCGGCGTCAACGCCAAGCGCGGTGGTGATGACACCATCTTCGCGACTGTGAGCGGGACCGTCAAATTCGAACGCGTTGGCAAAACGCAAAAACGCGTGAGCGTCTACGAAGTAAAGTAAATAATAAGACCACAAAATTGTGGTCTTTTTTGTTATGTTTATGCTTAAATAGATATATATGGAAATCAGAAAACTTTCAATTATCGTGCCTTGCTATAACGAAGGCAAAAAAATCCGTCGCAATCTCGAAGAGAGGATTTTGCCTTTTCTTAACGAGCGTCATTTGAACTACGAAATAATTCTCGTCAACGATGGTTCAAAAGATAATACCAAAGAAGTTTTCGACTTGATTTTCTTTGAGAATGTTCGCGCTCTTGGCTATGAGCAAAACCGCGGCAAGGGCGGAGCGGTCAAATATGGTATCGAACAAGCCAGCGGCGATTATGTTCTCTTTATGGACGCGGACTTGTCGACCGATTTAAAAGCTATCGACCTCGTCTACGCCAGTGAAGATGCCGATATGATTATTGGTTCGCGGCATTTGAAGGATAGCGTTTTAAGCAAGAGACAAGGTTTCATGCGCCGCTTTATCGGCCGGTCGTGCCGCTTGATTGTCAACGCCTCGTTTAAATTCAAATTCAAAGACACGCAATGCGGTTTTAAAGTCATCAAGAGCGAATACGCAAAAGAGATGGTCGCTCGCCAAACGATCAATGGTTTTGCCTTTGACGTCGAGTATCTATACATCGCCCGCTTAAATAACTTGAAAATAAAAGAAATTCCCGTGGTTTGGGAAAACGACGAGGATAGCAAGGTCAGCGCTTTTAAAAGCAGCATCGCCTTTTTCAAGGACGTTCGCAAGATTAAAAGAAATAAAGAACAATATCTTTTTGGAAACCAATAAACTATGTTTATCGATCGCGTCCAACTAACAGTAAAATCCGGCAAGGGGGGAGATGGCCTGATCGCCTTTTTGCATGAAAAATACATGCCCAATGGCGGGCCGAGCGGTGGTAATGGCGGCCGCGGAGCTTCCATCATTTTAAAAGCCTCTGGTTCCATCAATACCCTTTTCGGTCTCTACCGTCGCAAGATCATCCGTGGTGAGGACGGCGGCAAAGGAAATATCAAAAACCAATATGGCCGGGGTGCGAAAAACGTCTATGTCGAAGTGCCAATCGGTACGATTGTCTATGCGCAGGAAACGCATACCTTCCTCGCTGATTTAAATGAAGATGGCGCGGAATTCGTGGTGGCCAAAGGAGGTCGCGGCGGCCGCGGCAACGCCGCCTTTAAAAGCGCGCGAAATCGCGTTCCGCGCATCGCTGAAAACGGCCTTCCCGGCGAGGAAAAAGCAATTATCCTCGAGTTGAAGTTGCTCGCCGATGTCGGTTTGGTCGGCTTTCCAAATGTTGGAAAATCAACCTTGTTAAGCATTGTGACCAATGCCAACCCAGAGATTGCCGACTATCCATTTACGACGATCACACCCAACTTGGGTGTCGTCAGCGTCGACAGCACGACGACTTTCGTGATGGCCGATCTTCCTGGACTAATCGAAGGGGCGCATGAAGGTAAAGGCTTAGGTCTTACTTTCCTTCGCCACATCGAAAGATGCCGCGTGATCGTCCATATGATTGAAATGTCAGGCATCCGCGATCCTTACGATGACTATTTGAAAATCAACGCCGAACTTGAGAAGTACGGCTACAATTTGACTTCTCGCCCGACTATTTTTTGCGCGACGAAGATGGATGAAGATGGCGCGGAGGCGCGTCGACTTAAGCTAGAGAAGAAATTGAAAGCCAAGGTTTATGGCATCAGCGCTTTAACTCATGACGGGCTTAAAGAGTTGATTTACGCTTGCCACGATTTACTGGTTAAAACCCCAGCCTTTCCTGTCGTTTCGAAAGAAGGAACCATCGAAACCGTCCGCGTTTACGACGCTCATTTAGATGAGAAAGAGATTTTCGATGTCGTCAAGGAAAAAGAAGGTGTCTATCGTTTAGCAGGCGAAAAAATCGAAAGAACCTATCATTTGATCAACCTGTCAACCGACGAGGGACTTTTGAAATTGATGACGTATCTCCGCAAAATAAATGTCGAAGAACGCTTGCGCGGAGCAGGCGCCAAAGACGGAGACACTGTCTTGCTATGCGATTTCGAATTCGAGTATATTGAATAAAGGAGGTCTTTTATGAAATTAGCTGATTATCTGCTTGAAATTCAGGCTTTTATACAAGATTACCTTAAAAAATCACACCAAAAAGGTTATGTTCTCGGCATTTCGGGCGGAATCGACTCAGCTCTTGTCGCGGCCTTGACGACTAAAGCGGTGGGAAGAGATAAACTTTTCGCGTTACTGATGCCGATTGATTCTGAGAAGTGCGACGTCGAATACGGGCTAGAGTTATGCCACAAATTCGCTATACCTTATGAAGTAGTCGACTTGAGCGAACCATATCATCAGTTAATCGCTAAGTTCGATTTAGAAGATAGCAGTGCGAAGGCGATAGCGTTAAACAACACCAAAGTCCGCCTGAGAATGGTTACGCTCTACGCCTATGCCCAA
>JBAZDT010000136.1:0-2938 GCA_041654325.1 Bacilli bacterium
CCGATGTTTTGACCTCTTGCCCAGCAAAGCCAAAAACCGTGATGCGATTCCCCCGGGCGCTTTGATACGGTGAGATTCGTCAAGCACGATCAGGTCCCACGCGGTATCGAGCGCAAATTCTTTGAATTTAGGCCGCCAAATCGACTCGTAATTGATAACACACACGAACGCGGAGTTTTTTATTTTCGCGATCTCGAGGCTTACCTTCGCGCGTTCAGCCTTTTTCTCAACGGACCCGTCGTACAATGGAATGACCTGATAGGGCCGTGTGCCGTGCTTTTCGAACTCGCGGGGCCAAACACCGACGACGGACAACGGACAGACGATCAGGATATTTATGTATGGCTTATTATTGATAAGATCAATTGTCACTTTCGATTTACCTGTACCCATGTCCATGAACAGGGCAAAATGATCTTTCTGATACGCGGTCCAGAAAGCTTGTTTCTGATGTTCCCACGCGGGGAGAATAGCATTAGGGATATCGGGAGTTTCAATCAATGCGGTTTCCATGTTAAAATCCAAGGCGCGTTTTCAATGAGTTATATAAATCTAACATTTTGTGGTATTCATCGACATCAAATTCATCCGGTGTGATAGGGTTATTTTCTAAATCTTTCATAGTTTTACGAACGACAACTCCAAAAGAAGCTTTTCCGTCTTTGTCTAAATCAAAGAGGGTTACCGTAAGAAAAGATAAGTAAGGATCAGTTGTCATTGATACCTTGTAATCCCGACCTGATAGTGATTCCCGCCAATTATCAAGCGAATCTATCATATCGATAATCGATTTTTGTTTCCAAGAAAGATTATTCATTGCATACCTCCTCAAATGTAACTTCCATAGCAAATGCGATTCTTTGCGCAATCGACTTTTTTGTGGTTTTATACTCATGATTTTCGATACGGATCAATGTGGTCGCTGAAATGCTAGCCTTTTTTGATAATTCATTCGCAGATATACCTTTTCGTTTTCTCAAAGATGCAATATCACCGATAACCACATAATTCGGATTTTTTATTCGCGGCTTGTTGGTATGCTTTACGAGTACGAGTGGCTGAGATTCTATCGGGAAACCTTCGATCGCTCTGACAGCAACCAATTTACCCAAAATAGTTAACAAACGGCTGATATCTACGTGTTGATCTGATAACCTCATGAAACCTCCTTAACTAATCCGTCTCCGAATACTCTGTAATAAGGGTTGCCTCCACACCGTACACAACAGGTTGTGTCGTCAATAACCAGAGAGAGAACGTTTGGTTAATAATCGAGCAGTTGTGACGAGTAGAATTTCAGGGCGCGCCGTCTGAAAAGTGGAGGCTACCCTAGTAGACTCACCTCCTCATGTTGGAAGGTCAAGTGTTATGGAATTTGTGTTATAATATCTTCTGGTTGTGAAGCTGAGCGCGCTCATGCAAGAGCGCGTTTTTCTTGAGAAAAGAAGCTAAATGTTCGGCCCGCTCGTGCAAAGTTAGGCAATCCCATAGTCCTTCTTCTTGAAGTTTTCGAATAGCCTTTTGACGATCTTCGGCAGGATAGCGAGTTAATTTGATAAGCAGCATTTTGCGCCTCCTTAAACAGCATCGTTTGTGAAGCGTTGCGTCTTGTGATTTCCAAGAGCCGTCGTAACTGATCAACTTTAGCGAGTGGGTCATATAAAGACAAATAGTAATTAGATTTTTGATTCTCCGTGAGGATGACGGCGCAAAGTTCTAAAATTTCAGAAATGATTTTATCTTGCGCTTTATCGATCGCGCGAAGAATCTCCGCGCCTTCTGGATAGTATTTGCCGAGACGGTTTTTTAATTTATCCTCGATTCGTTCGTAATTAAGCCATTTGCTACGAAAAATCCGCAAAATTTCGGAAGTGCTGCCTATGGTACCGATGTTCTCGCCCAAAACTTTTAGAAAATGATCCAAACCCAATTGAACGTGCATCTTTGTGTGATGCATACTCTCGTCATCCCTCCTCTTTGTTGTTCTCGATATACTTTACGCGTCCGTTCTCTTCTTCCACTTCAAACTTCGGTGCGGGCGTTGTCTTGTCGTTCCACATCTTCATCCCTCCTACGCCGTCAAGTACAGCTCGAGTTCGTCGAGCCCATACTTACGGCATATCTTCGTCACGCGTTCACCGCGCGCTTTCGCAATGCGAGCTTGCCAGTTGTTCTTGATCTTGAACCGATCCATGTCGCGGATGTAGACCCTCAACAGGTCTTTTACCAAGTCGTTCCAGTCCATGTTGCTCCTCCTTTAGTCGTTGCTCCCAGCAGAAAAGCCGGTGAGCGATTATTTTGGATTGTTCGTCTTTCGTCACCGTTCATCATCTCCTTCGTGGTGATCTATTCACTTTTCAATGACCCGACTAATCAAAGTGCCGCGGCGTGGTTATAACGTGTTATTGTATTTGTGATTCGTTGCCTGAAAACGAGCGCATAAACGAGTAGAAGTCGCGCTCGGATACATTACCATGATGCGGTGGAAAGGACTTGAACCCCTCTTCTCCGTAGGGCCGGCCAGCTCTTCTACGTTCCTAAAAGGAATGAAAACAGGTTTCAAATTCTTCTGGCGTTTTCCATTCCCAAGGTCCGAAGCATACCTTGGAGGAATGAAACAATATTCGAGAGT
This sequence comes from Bacilli bacterium, assembly GCA_041654325.1. Taxonomy (GTDB): domain Bacteria; phylum Bacillota_I; class Bacilli_A; order RFN20; family CAG-826; genus UBA1424. The sequence goes on from JBAZDT010000136.1 coordinate 2,633, forward strand.
TCCTATAGAATATGACATCTAACATCTCGGAGCCATTCGGGCGTGCCTCGAACCTATTTGCATTTTTGCCATAAAAATAGAACGACACCCCGTATTCGTATTCGAACCCCCACGCCCCAAGCATATCCCTCAGTTTTTGTTCTCCACCAAGAAGCTTTACCACTTTATCCCCTATTACGTTTTTTTCCATTTTGATTCCTCCTCGTCTACAATTAGTCTATTCATTGTTTTAGACCAGATAAACTACACCGCCAAGTGGTTCTTTCCGTTTTGGAAATAACCACCCGTTTTTGTGATGCCAAAAAA
>JBAZDT010000137.1:0-2921 GCA_041654325.1 Bacilli bacterium
CGAGTGCTTATGCTCTTGATGCTTTACTTCTGGCAAGAGATGGGAAGCAGATAAATAAATCAAGATACCGGCGACGGCACCCATAGCAATCCCCAAGACGTTATCCTGAAGGATATGGATAAGAGGGTAAGCCGCTAAGGCGCCGATTGGGGTCGTCAAGGCCGCGACGAGAAAGGCGTATAAGAAGGCTTTGTTGCGCTTCGTGCCGCTTTTGATCAAGACCGCATAGGTTATCACTCCTTCGGCTAATTCGTGGGCCACGAGGCCGATTCCCGAAGCGATGCCGACGATTGGGCTGATATGGAAACTAATCGTGTAGATAACGCCATCGACAAAAGAGTGGATGGCGATGCCGAGCAAAGCCGTGATGCCAAAGGCTAATTCTTCTTGATGTGTCGTGTGCTTAATCAAACGATTCGTGATGAACATGAAGAGGAACCCGCCCAAGGCTGCGATGCCGGCAAAAGAGCTTTTCTCCACCGCTTCCGGAAAAGCGATAATCAGCGGCGTGGTAATCAAAACGCCCGCCGCAAAGCACATAAAATATTCTTTGTTCTTCAGGGCCCATGTTTCGTTTTTGCGCATCAAAAGAATGCCGATGGTGTTGACGACCATGGCCGCGAGGGAGAAGATTAGTATCCAAAGAAAAGGCGTCATATTTCTGGTTCCTTATTAAATCGCGCTCATATATTATAACCGCAAAGATGAATCGCGACTCATTTTATGCTTTTCTTTTCTTGCGCGGCAAACAGAGTTTAGACAGGATTTCCGGTATCGAACTTGCATCGATATCAACATATGTTTCATCGCCTTCGTAAACCGCGTGGTAATCGGTTCCCGCGGAGGCGATAAACTTATGCTTGCTTTGCAATTCTCGCAGAAATTTCAACTGGTTATCGTTATAACGGCTGTAGAAGGACTCGATGCCGTCGACGCCGACTCTTTTTAGTTCTGATGATATTTTCGCGATGGTGCTCTCGTCGGTCCGGCGTTTGATTAAGTCAAAGAGAATCTCATAGGGATGGGCCCAAATAACCAATCCTCCGGCGGCGTGCACCATCCGCACGACATCGCGGATTTCGAAGCAATCTAGATGTTGATTATAAAGGCCATCGACCGGAATTCGTTTGTGCGCTCCCTCCGCAAAACTATTCGTGAGCCGTTCAAAATCAAATCCTAAGGCGAGAATATGCAAGGTGTATAAATCAAAATTTGGCAAATCGATTTTCAATCCGTTGATCTTGGTCGTGATTTCGATGCCGTTAATAAAATAGATTCCTTTTTTTGTCGCGGCTTTGCGCGCTTCTTTTAACCCGTCAAGAGTGTCGTGATCGGTCAAAGCGAAAACCTCGACTTTGTCGCTGGCTAATTTCGAAACAAGCCGGCGGGGAGACAGCCGGCCATCGGACATCGTCGAATGGGTGTGGAAATTGACGCGCATTAGATAAACCTCATCGATAATAGTAGACGATTTTTCGAATAAAGATTAGTGAAAGTGTTTTCCGTTATACAATTGCGAACAAACAAAGGAGTCCGCTACTTGTTTAAAAATATGTTTTTATGTTTATAAATTTGGCAATGCAAAACGATGATTAATTCGATATAATCGGAAATGATATGAAGAAAAATTTATCCATCATTTGCCTATTTAGCCTTGTCGCGCCTCTTCTTTTCGCGTGCAGCACAAATGAAGGTTCTTCCATAATTACAAGCGAGGAAAATTCTTTATCGCTTGACTCATCGACCAGCGGTGATTTCACTTCCGCATCCGAATTCGATTGCGGCGGACTGGATGGCTATCAACACGAAACTATAGAGAACGAAGCGGATTACTGGTATAACACCGGAGTCAATCTTTCCATCGGCGTCAATTATCGTGGGTCTAATTTATTAGAAAGGCTCAGACGAGGCGACATCATCTACGAAGGTACCGGCGGTTTTGGCATCACCGGCCACGTCGCCATCGTCGAAGGAATCTATTTTTCTATGGAATACGACCAGTATTTCGTGCGCCTGATCGAGGCCATCAGCGTCGGTGTCGCCCGCAGCATCCTGACCCCGACGAGAATAATCGATAAGCAAGGAAGTGCTTACCGGCTCAAAGACGCGGATGAGACGGAAATTGATGCGGCCATGGACTTCATCATCGGCCAACTAGGAAAACCATATTCGATCGAGTTAGCGAAAAGCTATTCGTCGGAAAACGCGAATTGGTATTGCTCCGAAATTATTTGGGCGGCCTACTACCATCAAGGCTACAACCTCGATGATGAAGATTTGAATACGTCTGTCACCCCGCGGGAAATAATCCAAAGCCCGCTGGTGGCCGGAGTCAGTCTTTCTTAATACTACTTCTTCTTGGCTTTAAGATTATCGATATGACAATTTAAGCACATGTGTTCGTGGCAGCAGATCGTCCCACCGCACTCGTGGCACTTCCACTTCTCTTCCTGTTCGAGTAAAAAGGCATCCATCCCTTTTTCTTTAATGCAGTTTAGATTATCGATCATGCTCATGCCGTATCTCGCTTGATATCTCCTATCAAGGTCTTTAAGTCGCTGACAGGGAAATTTCGCGCATTCGTAGCAAAAGCGCACTTGGCCTTTGCCGACAATTTCACAGTGTTTGCTCATGAAGGTGCAGTGTTTGCCACGTGGAATGCATCCCGGGCAGTAGCGGCGTGAAAAGCCGTGCGCGTTTAAATCCAGATTTTTGAATTGATAGGAAACGCACAAGGCGCAGTTCATGCCGCAGGGGGCGATTAATTCTTGTTTCATGCTAAAGTTACCGCATTTCTTTTTTTAAAAGAAACTGCCCCTCCTTCAAATTGTGCGGGTCTTTGATTTTGTAGCAGGAAAAGCCGCATTTATTAATATAGAAGTTATGGTTGCGATGGGCGAAGATCGGCGTTTCGGTAAACC
>JBAZDT010000138.1:0-2912 GCA_041654325.1 Bacilli bacterium
TGGTTTAACGATTTCGCCGGCGATCGTCACCGTCAGCATCTCAAAACTCGCACTTTGACTCGTCGTCGTCTGATTGACGAGATTGGGGTCGACAAACTGCATCACGACGATGAGAATGATCGCCGCTATAAGGACAGTAATAATTATTTTGAACATCTTTCATCCTCCTACTAATGTATAAGAGGTCGACGCACGCGCAATGCCAATAATAAAAAAACGGAATTGAATCCGTTTTCGTTTGAAGAATTAAATAAACGCTTAAGCGTTATCGATTTTAATAATTTCGACTTCGTAAGGACTCGCGGTTTTCACTGACACAATGTCACCGACATGTTTGCCGAGCAAAGAACTTCCTAAAAGCGAGTCGTTGGAAATTTTCCCAGCAAAAGGATTGGCTTCGACCGTGCCGACGATTGTATATGTTTGCTCTTTCGTCGCGTTCACTTCGCGAATAGTCACCGCTGAACCGACTGTGACGAATTTCGTGTTCTTGGGTTTTTGGTCGATGATTTTAGCGGTCGCTAGAATATCTTCGATTTGTTTGATGCGACCTTCGACTTCGGCTTGTTTGCTTCTAGCGGCATCGTAATCGGCATTTTCGCTTAGATCGCCTTGCGAGCGAGCAAAAGTAAGCTGTTCGATCACTTCTGGCCGTTCAACGTCGATTAGATGGCGAAGTTCCTGCTCGAGCTTGCGAACACCGTCTTTTGTCAAAATCAATTTGTTATCTACCATTTTAATCACCTCGATAATTAGCGAATAAGATTATAACAACATAAAATATATAATTCCACTATTACTTACGTTATCTTCTATTTTAATAGAATATGATAGGTTAGTTTGTATCCTGTTCTTCAAGATAAGCGTTAAATACTTCCTCTAATTCTTTGAATTCTTCGTCCGTTTCGACGTCGGCAAGCGTGCCGTCATCTTCAAAGCGCAAGACCTGCACCTCATCATCGTCTGAACTTCCGTCGAAGAAGAAAACATACTTTAGTCCCGACGATTCGCTTTTATAGGTGAATAAAATATCGCGCTCATACGATTTGCCATCTTCGTCTTCGATAACTATTTTTTTGTCTTTTGCATCCATGGTTTATCCCTCGTTTCCATATATGATTCCAAGATGACGACCGCCGACATCTTGTCGATGACGGCTTTGCGCTTGTTTCTTGATAAATCAGCTTCCAAAAGGCGCTTGTTGGCAATGATGCTCGTCATGCGCTCATCGACCATCGCAATCTTCAAGTTTGGTCTCTCGAGCAATAAATCATCGCGAAAGCGGAGGCAAGATTCCGATCGCTCGGAGGTTTTGCCCGACATATGAAGAGGAAGGCCGATGCATATTTCCTCAACCCCTTCTTTATTAAGAATCTCAAATAGATGAGCCCGAGCTTTCTTGTAATTGCCATCTTCAAAGAGGTAATTCTCATAGCCGTGCGCAGCGATGTGGAGGGCATCGGTAATCGCGATGCCGAGGCTTTTAGTCCCTAAATCGAGAGCGATTATCTTTTTCATTTAATTAGTTCTTTAATACTTGCGAAGGCTTTCTCGAGCATCGCCACATTTCTTCCTTGGCCTTGAGCCATCTCGGGACGGCCACCGCCTGACCCAGCTACGTGCTTGGTCAACTCTTTGATCAAATCTCCGGCTCTGAGTCCATCTTTTAAGGCTAAGCCGCCGACAAAGGCGACAAGGGGAATATCGCCTTCACTCCCGCCGGCGAGAACGATGATGTGATCTGGATGATAACTTTTTAAGTTATCGCCGACTTTTGTCAAAATATCGCGGCTCGTTGAGGGCAAGTGTTTGAGAAGGACTTTGTAGCCATTAAATAAAACAAAGTGATCGCTAAGTGAGGAGGCGATAATCGAGGTGACTTTCTCAACTAAGGAAAGATTATCTTTTTTCAAGTCGCGGATTTCGTTTAGCAAGGCATTCCCGCGGTCGATGATCTCGGAATAGGAATTCGTCCCGAATAGGTTCTGCACTTGATCAAGAATGTGCTCGCGCTTTTTAAGAAGTTCATAACCTGCAAAAGAAGTCCGAGCTTGAATGCGGCGGATTCCGGCGGCGATCGATTCTTCTGATTCGATGACAAAAAGGCCGATTTCCTCGGTGTTTGCCACATGCGTGCCTCCGCAAAATTCGCTGGAGACTTCGCCAAAATTGACGACGCGTACCTTCGCGCCATACTTTTCGCTGAAGAAGGCTTTCGCGCCGAGCTTCTCCGCTTCCTTAATCGGCAGCTCGCGAATGTTGGCCGTCAAAGATGAAGCGATTAGTTTATTAACTTTCTTTTCGATGAGCAATAATTGTTCGCCGCTGATTTTTTCGTAATGCGAGAAGTCAAAGCGCAAATATTCGTCGCTGACAAACGATCCTTGCTGGGTGATGTGGTCGCCGAGAACATCGACGAGGACACTGTGCAGCAAATGCGTCGCCGAGTGGTTGCGCATCGTCTCATGGCGGCGCTGATGATCGATTTGCATGGTGAAACGATCGCCGAGTTTTATCGTGCCGTATAAAACGTTGACTAAATGAAGATGCTGTTTATTCGGGGCTTTGTAAACATTTGTGACCTCGGCTTCAGTTTTCGGGTTATAGAGACGGCCTTGATCGCCGACTTGACCACCGCTTTCAGCATAAAAATTCGTCGTTTCAAAAACAATTTCACCTTCCCCGCTCACTTCCGCAACAGCTTGGCCATCGACAAATAGGCCGATAACTTTCGATTCGATGTTTACATCCTCATAAACAAACGAACTTGGGGTGTGAAAATTCAATAAATCTTGACGCTGCTGACCCATGCTTGCGGCATCATTTCGCGCTTTGCGAGCGCGTTCTTTTTGTTTTTCCATCTCCTGAGAAAAACCCCTGAGATCAACTTTTACTGCGTTTTCGCGAGCAAT
>JBAZDT010000139.1:0-2901 GCA_041654325.1 Bacilli bacterium
TGATCGAAACCAATTTCATACTTTGTCCATGCCGTACTGGGATAAAGGATATTTTTGCGAACTTGGCTAATTGAGGAGCCGATTAACATATAGATATTCAGATAGATGGTTGCTTTGCCGTCACCCTTGATATCAAGAACTATGCCTTTTGGCTTCATCACCTCGCCGATGGAAGTATCCATCGTCGTCGGAATTGCATAACTTACAGAAGAAAACGATTGATAATTCATCGCCAAGGACTTGGTTTGACCTTGACTCGAGACTTCTTCAGAAAGCTGTAAATTATTGCTGGGATTGTCGTTGCCATACGACCAAATGCCGAGAACCTCAGCGCTGGTTTGATAGCTTTCGGCATTTTCAATCGTCGCGATGCTCGAATTGCCTGAATCAGCGGAAATCGCTCTTTCTTTGGCGGTGATGCTGACGACATCACTTGTCGCATCAACGAGTTTAATATTATCGACAAAAACGGGATTGTTTTGTGAATAAACAGGCTGAGGATCACCGGCTTCGGTTTTATAGGCATATGAGAAAGTAATGTTAAATTGTTTGATGTTGGCAGTTGATAGGGGTTCCGTGCCAATCGACGTCGGAGAGAGGCTAAAGGCTTCGTAAGGAATGACATACTCACTCCATAAACGAGCGACGGCCGGTATCACATAGTAGTAAAGTTCGCCGCTATCAAGGGTCAAAGCGATATAGCATTCAGCGCTAACTTCATCGAGGTAATTAAAGACCGTGTTGGGGTTTTTAACCGAACCATCTTTGAGCCAAATTGATAAGGCATCGACGCCTTCCGTTGCAACATTTAGCGGTAAATAGTATTTAGCGGCTTCCATATCAGATTTATATGTCATTTTGCCGGCATAAACATTATTAACACCAATCTTCTTTAACGAGTCTAAGGCGATAAATTCGTCTTTGTTGTTTTTAGACACAGCCCATTGATAGAAAGGTTGGGCGCCATTCGTGTAATTATCAAAATTTTCGATAACACCGTCTAAACCGACTGTGCGCGGTCCGGTTTCAATCGCGCTTTGTTCGCTTCGCGAAACGATTTCAAAATCTTTATAGGTCAACGTTCCGCTGCTATACATGTTTGTCAATCCAAACTGTAATTGCGTGATCCATGACATTTCCCGTTTGCCGTTGCCATTGATATAACTAGCAGTAAAGGCTTCAAACGGCACATACATAGTTGTGAATTCTTCACTTGAAAGAGAGCTATAAGGTTGCAAGTAATACCAGAAATCGCCATCTTCTTCACGCAACCGGAAGCAGGCGTTCCCGCCAGAGGCACCGCTATACTTAACATCGACTTTAATCATGTCGCCAGTGTCAAAAAACTTATTGACGGGGAATTTGGCAAAGGCATAGCCTTTCGCATTAAAACCAACTGTATTCAATTCATTAGGAGCGCTATCATATTTGAGAGTGTAAGAATAGCCATCTTGAGAAATATCAAAGCCAAAATTATAGCTGTTTTCCCAGGTCCATGTCTCAGTTGGATAATCATTAAAATCCAACTTGTTCAAAAATAGGTGTGCGTAGTTCGCCCGTTTGATGGCCTTGATTTCGCTGACTAGGCAAACGCCGTCGCCCCATGTTCTTTCAAATACTAATTCCATATATTTAATATGGAAGTAGTCAAAAATATGATTGTTAACAGTCACGAGTGCCGTGTTTTGCGTAAATTCGGAAAATGGCAAGATGCAGGTCTGTTTTGAGTTATTAGCTAGTTGAATTTCGTGCCGCCAGAATTCGCCATCGTTATCGATGACGCGGAAATATGCCGAGGCATCATCGCCCGAGTAGAAAAAGCGCAAGAAAATACCATCGGTTCCATATGTGTCTTTTTCGACCGTCCGCGTAATAACGCTCCAGCCGATTTGCTTGGTTTGTTCTTTTTCGAACTTTTGAACAAGGGAAGACTCATTGTTGCCAAAAAAATTGCTATTATCAATTGATATAGATAAAGGGCTGCCTTGTTCGTGAATCGACCAATCAGTCGTGTCGCCAATTGCAAAATCGACTTCATCATAATCGACTGATTTCAAGTAAAAATTGAAAGTGTTATTACTTGCTAGGGTTTTGCCACCCACATGGGCGGTCACTTTCCAATAATAGGTAATGTTTCGCTGAGCGAGATTAACGGTAAGAACGGCAGAATTTGTCGAAATATAATCGCGTTTATAGTAAATCACGCTAATATCGTTGCTGATAAAGTTTTGTGTCGAAGCGATCTCTAAAGTGTAGTAACTGGCATTTTCACTTTCGGTCCACGAAAAGGCTGGGACTTCGTCCAATATTGCTGAAGATGCCGGACTAACAAGCGAGAAAAAGCCGAGATTGCCGCTATCAACTGTTTGCGTAAAGGAATTATCCTCGTAGCTAGCTTCTTCACTAATATTGCAACTAACTAATGGAAACACCATTAATAAGGCAGCGAGAAAAATGAATGTTTTCTTCATATTAGACGGCCTCCGTTGTCACGATTAGAAGTGAGTTTGCAGCCATGTCGACGGTTAGGCGCTTATTAAGCGAACCATCGATGACATAGTTGGGCAAGATATAGCCATCTTCGCCTAAGCGAATGGTACCTTCGCCAAACGTATAAATGTATAGTTTATCAGCATTAGAAATAGTCTCATCAAAAACAAACGATTTTGTCACTCTATCGACTCCTCGATTGACGGCAACGATGCCGCCAGCCGTCGCGTCTTTGTTAACGACGCCGATACAGCGAAAATCCTTATTTATGAGCCGGTCATTTGTCGGAGAACCAAAAATTCGGCTTCCGGGTCTCATCAGATTGCTCATCAAAGCGGAGGAATGAAACCACGGTCTTAATTCTTGATCATAGGCTTGGTCGCTAGCTAGTGAAGAAAACATGCCCCAGCG
>JBAZDT010000140.1:0-2879 GCA_041654325.1 Bacilli bacterium
GATAAGTGCCGCGGCGGGTTTTTACTTACTGAGCACTATGATGACTATAGCGAGTACATCGTTCGCTTCATTGCATCCGCAAGGCAAGAAGGCATCCCTGTGACGATGATGACGATTCAGAACGAGCCACTGGCCACCCAAATTTGGGAGTCCTGCCTTTTTACGGCCTCTGAAGAAAAAAAGTTGGCGGTCAATATCAAGCGTAAGCTTGAAGAACGCGGTTTGGGCTTTATCGAAATCTACGGCTGGGATCATAATCGTGACAAGCTTGTAGAACGCGCTACGGCGCTTTACGAAGGGGAAGGGAAAACAATTTTCGATGGTATGGCATATCACTGGTACGACCAAGGAGTCCACGAATCGATAGGCTGTGTCACCGAGTCCCATCCAGAGAAGAAGATTTTATTTACCGAAGGTTGCGTCGAATGGCTACGCGAAGGGAATTTAAATTCGCGCGATCCGTTTGAAAGTGCACTCCGCTATGCCAAAAACTACATTCTAGACGCCCGCAGTGGCAGCCAAGGCTTCATCGATTGGAATATCTTACTTAATGAAGCGGGGGGACCTAACCATGTTGGTAATTACTGCGAAGCCCCAATCATGTATGACCGGATGGAAAAACGGATTATTTATAAATCTAGTTATGACGCCATTAAGCATTTTTCGCACTTTGTACGTCCTGGCGCCATCCGCATCGAATCGAGCGTCTTAAACGAAAAATTATTGACCGTGGCTTATCGCAATCCCGACCAGTCGACAGCAATTATTATCCTTAATTTAGGCGAAAAACGAGCGGTGACAATCGCTTTTGCTAATGATCGCGTAATGTGCTATATTGAAAAACGTTCGATTAGCACGATTATCAAGGATGGGGGGATATAGACGCATGATTACCATTTATGAAATCGCAAAGTATTGTCACGTCTCACCTTCGACCGATTCTAAAGTAATAAACAATTATCCGAGCATTCCCGCTTCGACAAAAGAAAAAATCCGCCGGGCGATGCGCAATTTAAACTACATACCCAACAGCAGCGCGAAATTTCTATCAAAAGGATCGCTTAACAACGTCGGCGTGCTAGCTTATTTTGGCACGCACATTTCACCTTTCAAACACATGCTGTTTACCGACATTCTTGATTCGTTCCAACAGTCGCTCGACAAAAACGGCTACGACCTGCTTTTCATTGGTCGCACCCTCAATGGCAAAGAAGAGAGTTTCTATAAGAATTGTGTGTCGCGCAATGTCGACGGTTTGCTTTTATTCGGCGACATGGAATTTCCGGAGATGAAGGAAGTTGTCGAAAGCAACATCGCCCGCATTGGATTTGACTATATGGGCAACGTCATGAGTGGCGTCTCTATCGACAACGAGCAAAAAGTATTCGAACTGACAGAGCATCTTATCTTTTTTGGCCATAAGCGCATCGTATATATTACCGGCGAGCCCAGTGTCTTAACCGATCTTCGCATCAATGGCTATCGCGCCGCATTGACCAAACACAACATCGCGCTTACCTCGGACATGATTTATCGTGCCCGCTATACAGATTTAATTAGTATTAAGCGCGCGATTGAGGAAATATTGGCACGCCCCCTCCCCCCAACAGCCATTATGTTTCCTGACGACTATTGTGCCATCGAAGGCATACGCCTGTTGCGGCGGGGAGGCTATCGCGTTCCACGCGATATCTCGGTCACCGGCTTTGACGGAATTCAAATCGGCCAGATGATTACACCGCGTTTGACGACAGTGCGACAAGACGCACAAGTCATCGGAGAAGTGCTGGCAGATAAACTCATTTCTTATATGCAAAACAAAAAGACGGTCGTTGAACGCATTGAAATAAAAGGGCAATTGCTCCTTGGCGATTCAACCGGTCCAGTCAAATCGACGGAATAAACTTTAAGGAAGCGTTATCGTATAAGACGCTTCCTTTTTCTGCGGTAATGTCGATTTCGAGATTTTGGCCATTTTCTGGCATCACAATGTCGTAAGTCAGCGTCTCATAGTTCGTAGAAGCAACATTAAGGACGATTTTTTCAATTGAACGGCCACTGGAGTCGCGATAATAAATCTCGACATTGCCTTCGGAAGCGCTGTCGAATAATTTGGCATCGACGCTGAGTTCATAATGATAGCCTTCGAAAGAATTGGAGATAGTTTGTTTTAAGTATTGTCCATCATAGTTGCTTTCAGTTTCTGGGCCGGCCGTTAGTTTGAACGCTTTGGATCCTTCAGTTTTATCGTCGGTCAGTATTACTGTCCCCTTGCTAGCGGTGTCTACTTTCCACCCGAAATAACTATTATCGCGAGTTGATATGTCTAAACTTTCAAAAGCGGCATTGCTCAATTTATTCAAATTGCTTATGTTGGAATAAGGAATAGTTTGGATATTGGCTGCGTTTGGAAGCGTCTTGACATACCCGGGTTGCGAGCGGCAAGTCTCATGGTATTGGCTGCTTTCGAACGCCTTGAACGATATTTCTTCGATTAGAAGATAGTCTTCAACAAAACTGGGATTGCCCGCCCATAAAGGCGGAAACCACACACCAACCCACAGTGGCATGTCATATTCGGGTACGACGTTGCCGGTCAGCGACTCTACATACGTCTCGTCGACGAACCAATCAACCCGGCGCGTGCCGGAACCTAAATAATCGGTGTACCAATCGAACGTGTACTTATGCATCACTCCATCGTTAAGGAATAGCATGTCTGAGACATCGACGGTTTCCGTCTGCTTCGTCTCACGCTTGGTCCACGAGGTCGCCCAAAAACTTCTAAATTGGCTCGAACCAGTCGTACCGCCGATTTCGACATCGATTTCGTTTTGGCTAGTGACTTCGTTTCCAGTCGTCGTGCAATAGGTCCACAT
>JBAZDT010000141.1:0-2866 GCA_041654325.1 Bacilli bacterium
TCTTATGAACGTCTTCGCGGCCTCACCCTTTTCGTCTTCAAAAAGTTCCATCTTCACACCGAGATCGAAGGTGCGGAATTCTTCAATCGGAAAGAGCCCTTTGTCATGTATGCCAATCACTACTCCGATCTCGACCCGATCATCCTCATCGCCCTTTCGGAAAAGCCGATTAGTTTCGTCGCCAAAAAAGAAACATTGAAGTTTCCTTTTATCGGCAAAGTCGTCAGAATCCTTGAGGGGGTGGCCATCGATCGCCGCGACCTTCGCTCACAACTTACCGAAATCGATAAAGCGGTCAAAATGGTCGAAAGTGGTCGTTCGCTCGTCATTTTCCCCGAAGGAACCCGCAATCGCTATCCCGATCGTCCGCTCGGCGAATTCAAACCAGGAGCCTTTAAAATCGCCTATCGCACCGGCGCGCCGATTGTTCCTTGCGCCCTCTATGGCACCTTCCGGCCGCTAAACCTCAAGAGCAAATTGAAAACATATCCGATTTGGATTCGTTTCTTCTCCCCAATTCTCAAAGACGAATACTTGCAGATTAACACCGTCGATTTTGCACCTCGCGTTCAAAGTATGATTCAATCGGAAATCGATAATGTGCTGCGTTCGAAGGATGATGCCTTTCTCGCCGATTCAACAAAGAAAAAGAACTAATATTTTCGTAAAGTCCATACCATTTAAGCCTTTGGTTAATAAGGCTTTTATTTTTTTGAACGCAACCACAAATCATTTTTAGCTATCGGATTCGCGGTTCTAGTTTTAAAACTAGCTTTTTAAAAGATTATTAAAATGTATCTTTCACATGCTATACTTATTCTCGAGGTATTTGCATATGAGAATGGTAGATATTATTGTCAAAAAACGCGATGGAAAAGTTCTGACCAAAGAAGAGATTTCTTTTTTTGTCAAGGGCTACGTCGATGGTACAATTCCCGATTATCAAGTCAGCGCTTTAGCGATGGCGATATTATTCCGTGGCATGAACAAAGAAGAAATAACGATATTGACGGATTTGATGATGCACAGCGGTGATATTATCGATCTTAGTTCAATCAAGGGCGTGAAAGCCGATAAGCACTCAACAGGTGGTGTCGGCGATAAGACGAGCCTCGTCCTTGGACCGATGGTGGCCGCCTGCGGCGTCAAAATCGCCAAGATGAGTGGGCGCGGTCTCGGTCATACGGGAGGCACTCTCGACAAGATGGAGAGCATTCCCGGAATGAAGATTGCGATTCCCGAGCAGCAATTCATCGAGCAGGTCAACAAAGTTGGCTTGGCGATCGTCGGCCAGACTGGGCATCTTGTTCCGGCTGATAAAAAACTTTATTCGCTTCGCGATGTGACGGGAACGGTTGAATCGATTCCCCTAATCGCTTCTTCGGTCATGTCAAAAAAACTCGCGAGCGGAAGCGATACGATTCTTCTCGATGTCAAGTTCGGCAGCGGGGCGTTTATGAAAGATCTCGATAGCGCTCGCCAATTAGCGCGGACGATGGTCGACATCGGCGACGGGTTAAAACGCGACACGCGGGCCATTCTTACCGATATGGAGCAACCTCTCGGCCTGGCCGTCGGCAATGCCCTTGAAGTCAAAGAAGCAATTAACACCCTACGCGGCAAGGGCCCTCATGATTTAATCGAGTTGTGCCTAGAAGCCGGCGCTATCATGCTCGAACAAGCCAAAGTCGTAACTGATTTAGCCAAAGGTCGCGCAATGTTGAATAAAGCCATCGCTGATGGTTCAGCTTTTAACAAATTAAAGGAAATGGTTCGCGCCCAAGGCGGCGACGTTTCTTACCTCGATCATCCCGAAAAGTTCCCGCTTTCCAAACATATCGTTGAGATTCATGCCGAAAAAGAAGGTTACGTGCGGCGTATCGAAGCTCTTGAAATCGGTGAATCGGCGATGCGCTTAGGCGCTGGACGCGAAACTTATGATGATGTCATCGACATGTCAGCTGGCATCGTACTCAATAAAAAAGTCGGTGATGCTGTCAAAAAAGGCGACATCTTATGTGTCGTTCATACGAATAAGGAAGAATACCAGCACATTCTCGATGATATTCGCGAAGCCTTCGTCCTTTCCAAAGAAAAACTCAATCCTTTACCAATCGTTCACGATTACATCAGGTAATTTATGCGCATCGTTGTCCAAAATGTTAAAGAGGCCCATCTTTCGATATCGAACAAACGCATAACTTCGATACAGAAAGGCTATGTTTTGCTAGTCGGTTTTAAAGATGGCGATGAGGCGCAGATTGTCGGTAAAATGATCGACAAGATTTTGAAGATGCGCGTTTTCCAAGACGGGGATGGCAAAACGAATTTGGCGGTAGGGGAAGTCGACGGCGAAATTCTCGCCGTTCCGCAATTCACCCTGTACGCCGACCTCGCAAATGGCAGACGCCCGTCCTTTACCAAAGCGCTGAACCCGCTTGCGGCCGAAAAACTATTCCTTCTTTTCATCGAAGAACTTTCGCGTTGTTATCCACGGGTCTTCGCCGGCATTTTCGGCGCCGACATGCAAGTGAATCTTACCAACGATGGACCTTTTACCCTGGTTTTGGATTCAGAGGAATTGTTCCATATATGAAAACAAAAGTCATGATTGGTCTTTCCGGCGGCGTCGATTCAGCGGTCGCTGCCTATTTGCTAAAAGAGCAAGGTTATGAAGTAATCGCCGCTTTCATGCGCAATTGGGACGCGATGACCAACAACGATGTCTTAGGTAACCCGACGATCGACGACCCACAGTGTCCACAAGAAAAAGACTATGAAGACGCCCTTGACGTGGCCCAAAAACTCGATATTCCTCTTTTGCGCATCGATTTTGTTAAAGAGTATTGGGACGATGTCTTTTCTT
>JBAZDT010000142.1:0-2854 GCA_041654325.1 Bacilli bacterium
GCTCTTCCGATCTGTTAACAGGAGTTGAACCTGCACGGGTCACCCCACTAGATCCTAAGTCTAGCGCGTCTGCCAGTTCCGCCATAACTGCATGGTGCCGTCTAGAGGACTCGAACCTCCAACCTATTGATTACAAATCAATTGCTCTACCAATTGAGCTAAGACGGCGTGGTGGGCACTACAGGGATCGAACCTGTGACCTCTTCCGTGTGAAGGAAACGCTCTCCCAACTGAGCTAAGGGCCCTTGGCGAGGACTTTTTATATAACGAACATGTTCGTTATTAAAGTCCCCTTCTAACAAAAAGCCCATACGGGCCTTAAGTGTCAAATGGTGGACCTTAATAGATTTGAACTATCGACCTCGCCCTTATCAGGGGCGCGCTCTAACCAGCTGAGCTAAAGGTCCATCCGCGCCTTTTTGCGCTTAATTAATATATAATACCTTGCGCAAATTTGCAACTATAAAAACTTGTCGCTTTCTTTATAAAAGAAGGATAAGAAAAGCCCAAGGATAACCCTGGGCTGGTCTGACATAATTTCTCGCTGCGAATTAACGTTTGGAGAATTGTGGAGCGCGTCTAGCACCTTTAAGACCGTATTTCTTACGTTCTTTGGTCCGTGAGTCACGGGTGATGAACCCAGCGACTTTGAGGGTCGTGCGGTCTGCGCCGGCTTCGAGCAAAGCTCTGGTGATGCCGAGGCGGATGGCACCGGCTTGGCCGGTGAAGCCACCACCCTTGACGGTGGTGTTAACATCGAACTTATCCGCGTTGTTAGTGATAACAAGGGGTTGCATTAAGTCCATGACGAGCGTCTCGTAGGGCATATAGGCATGGACATCGAAACCGTTGACGGTGATTTTGCCTTTGCCTGGCACTAGATAGACGCGGGCGATTGACGATTTCCGCTTGCCGGTTCCGTAATATTGGACATTTTTCTTAGCTGTAGCCATGTTTGCCTCCTAATACTTGAGCTCGAGCACTTCGGGCTTCTGAGCTTCATGTTTGTGATCTGGACCTTGATAGACGAAGAGCTTTTTGTAGATCTGACGACCAAGACGACCTTTGGGTAGCATACCCCAAACCGCTCTCTCAATCATTTCTTCCGGATAGTTTCGGACCATCTCACCCGAGGTTCTCGTGCGGAGTCCGCCGGGTTGCATGGAAACGTTGTAGTAATTCTTTTTGTGTTCTTTATCGCCGGATAATCCAACTTTTTCAGCATTGACGATGATGACGAAATCACCGCAGTCGACGTTTGGGGTGAAGATCGGTTTGTTTTTGCCGATCAGGACCACCGCGACTTCTGAAGCAAGCCTACCTAAGGGTTTGTCAGTTGCATCGATGACATACCACTTACGGGATATTTCCTGCGCTTTCGCGATTGTTGTTTGACGTTGCATAATGTTCTCCTTACTCAAACTATAATCTTACCGGGACCGTAGTTTTAGCAAATTGCGCCGATATCAAGTCTATATATAACATATAGAAATGTCAACGATTATTTACTAACAATCGCCAGTGAAATAATGGCGGTTCGATAATAGTTCTTCTAGATGCTTAAATCTTTCTTCCTACTCGTCCAAAGCGACGTTATGAAAGACGTTCTGCACATCCTGAAGCTCGTCTAAACCATCGATTAATTCTTGGAATTTCGAGAGTTCTTCATCTTTGAGGGTCAGCGTGTCGTTGGGGATCATGCGAATCTCGGCAACGATGAATTCTTCGATCCTCAGGTCATTAAGCAGATCTTTGGCTCGCCCGAAACTCGTCGGCTCAACGATGACTTCGATCACTCCGCCATCCTCGGAAATTTCCCTGACATCGACATCGCCGAGAATCAAAGTCTCCTCGACTTGGGCTTTGTTATCGTGCTTAAAGACGAGAACGCCGGCTTCCGTGAAATTGTAGGCGACGGTGCCCATGTGCCCGCCTTTTTTGGTGACGAGGGTGCGAATCTCGACAAAAGCCCGGTTCACGTTATCCGTCAGCGTGTCGATGATGAGTAAAGAGTTGCTAGGACCAAAGGCCTCATAGCGACCACTTTCATACGTCTCGACATCGCCACCTTGGGCTTTTTTAATCGCCCGGTCGATGACGTCGCGAGGCACTGATTGCCCTTTGAATTTATCGATTGCCGAACGGAGGGCCAAGTTGTTCGCGGGATCAGGAATGCCTGACTTCGCCGCCATATAAATTTCCCGCGAGGCGCGGGCGTAGAGCGCTGATTTCATCGCTCCCGTTTTCGCCATCGCCGCGGCTCTAACTTCAAAATGTCTTCCCATAATATTGACTCCTTAATATATATTATATTACTTAATAGGCCACTTCTACTAAATATAGCCCGTGAGGCGGGGCTTTGAAATTCACGAAATGACGGTTTTTGTTGTCGAGCAGTTCTTTCGTCTCCGCGAGCGTGAAACGTCCCATGCCAATCTCGATTAACGTCCCGACAATCATCCGCACCATATAGCGCATAAAACCCGATCCAATCATCTCGATGAAGATGTGATCAGGAGGGTTGGTGACGCGAATCGAAAAGATGTCGCGAACAAAATCATCTTCGTCTTCTTCTTTGCTCGTGAAATTGCGAAAATCGTGGCGACCGACAAACAAATCAGCCGCCTCTTTCATGGCTGCGACATCTAGTTTGCGTGGGTAATGGTATTCGAAGTCCTTTTTAAAAGGATCTCTCTCGCCGGTGTTGATAATGTAGAGATAAGTTTTCCTTTTCGCCGATAAACGGGCGTGGAAATCATCAGAGACCGCTTTAATAAGCGAGATGTTGATATCTTGGTCGATCAAGCGATTCAGGGCATAGCGGAATTTTTCGACATCTTCAATCTTTTTTGGA
>JBAZDT010000143.1:0-2848 GCA_041654325.1 Bacilli bacterium
CTAGCAACTTATGATAGCAGAAAAACACGAATTCAAATTAACTTCGGCCTATAAACCGACAGGCGATCAGCCGGAAGCGATCAAGCAGTTGATTGCCGGTTTAGAAGAAGGCAAACATTTGCAAGTTCTTTTGGGCGCGACCGGAACCGGCAAGACATTTACCGTTTCTAATATCATTCAAAAAATCCAAAAGCCGACCTTGGTCCTTGTCCACAATAAAACATTAGCCAGTCAACTCTACGGCGAATTTAAAGAACTTTTTCCAGAAAATAGAGTCGAATATTTTGTATCTAATTTTGATTTCTATCAACCCGAAGCTTACCTGCCTAGATCTGACACCTATATCGACAAAAGCGCGGTGATGAACGAAGAGATTGAAATGCTTCGCACAAGCGCCATCAATTCCATCTTGGAGCGCCCCGATACGATTATCGTCGCCTCCGTCGCCTCCATCTATGGCTTAACCGACCCTGATGAATATCGCAATCTCGTTTTCGAATTGCGCGTCGGCGAAACCATCGATCGACGGGCGCTGTTTCACAAACTGATCGATTCGCAATATACCCGCAATAACATGGACTTAGTGCCCGGGTCCTTCCGAGTCAAAGGCGACATTATCCAAATCGTTCCCCCTCATACCAATGAGTACTATATTAAAATCGATACTTTCGGCGATGAAATCGAACGCATGGCGATGGTGGATATCCTGACAGGCGAAATCAAAAGAACTTTTTTAACGTACCCGATTTTTCCCGCCTATGGTCACGCTTCCACTCGCCAGCGCATCAAAGAAGCGACTTTGACAATCTTAGCCGAATTAGAAAGTAGGCTTGCCTATTATAAAAAAGAAGGTAAATTGCTCGAAGCCGAACGCTTGGAAATGCGCACGAGGCAGGATGTCGAAAGCATGCTTGAGTTCGGCATGTGCCCAGGCATCGAAAACTACTCGCGTCACATCGATAAGCGCCAAGAAGGCGAACGGCCTTTTACCTTGCTTGATTATTTTCCAGAAGACTTTTTACTCATCATTGATGAGTCGCACGTCACTTTACCACAAGTTCGCGGCATGTATAACGGCGACCGCTCGCGGAAAACGACATTAGTTGAGTATGGTTTTCGCCTGCCGAGCGCCTTGGATAATCGCCCTTTGAATTTCCCTGAATTCGAAGGCGTGATGCCACAGACCATTTGCACTTCAGCGACACCTGGAGATTACGAATTAGCCAGATGCGGAGGCAAAGTCGTCGAGCAAATTATTCGTCCGACCGGACTTGTTGATCCGCGTATCGAAGTGCGGCGAACCATGGGGCAAATCGATGATTTAATCTATGAGATCAAACAGCGTATCCTTGCTAACGAAAGAACGATGGTCATCACTCTGACGATTCGCATGGCAGAAGACCTCACTGATTTTTTAAAGGAGAGGGGCATCAAAGTCGCCTATTTGCACAACGAGACGAAAACGTTGGAGCGGACGGAAATTATCTATCAGCTACGCAAAGGAAAATACGATGTCCTGGTCGGCATCAATCTTCTGCGTGAGGGGCTGGATATTCCTGAAGTCTCACTAATAACCATCCTCGATGCCGATAAAGAAGGTTTCCTCCGTTCGGGTCGTTCGCTCATTCAGATTATCGGCCGCGCGGCTCGCAACAAAAATGGCCTCGTTATCATGTACGCCGATAACATGACTGATTCGATGCGCTTTGCAATTGACGAAACGAACCGCCGCCGCTCAATTCAAACGGCATATAACGAACGCAACGGCATCGTTCCGACGACCATCATCAAAGACATTCGTCCGCCTTTAAAGAATATGGAAGACGAAGAAGAGGTGTTGAAGATCTTTACCGCCAAGGCCTCGCGTAGCGAGATCGAAGCCCGTTTGAAAGAATTGGAAAAGCAAATGCGCGAAGCCGCGAAGGCTTACGAATTTGAGCGCGCCGCTGAAATTCGCGATATCCTCCTCGAGATAAAATCAACCCTAAAATAATAAAGCATTTGCTTTAAGAAAAGGTTTATGCGAATATATTAAAGCGTAGTTTGGAAGGAGAAAAGACAAGATGAAATGGTATGACGTAATCTTTCTATTAGTGGCCTTAATTATCATCGTTTTGTCCTTGCTTCAAGGCGGTAAATCGGAAGGTGCCTCGGGAGCAATCACAGGTGGTGGCTCGAATATCTTTGTTAAAACAAAAGAAAGAGGCTCGGAATTAGTTATCACGTGGTTGACTTTTAGTTTCGCGATCGTATTCTTTTTCTTCGCCATTCTTATCAGCGTTCTGCAAAGCGCTTAAATATCGAGAAAAATTCAAGAGCCCCCAACGGGGCTTTTTTCTTTTCGTCCGCTTTAGCATATAATAGTCATCAGTGGTAACATCATGAAAAACTTTCTTAAAATGCATCTATGGCGAGTCTTAATCGTTTTTTTTCTATTCGCCATTCAAATTGCGATCATCGTTTTGGGCATCTTCTATATCCGCGATTACTATCCTGCAGTCTATTTTCTCTTTCTGCTTGTCAGTATCGTCATCACCCTTTTCATCATCAGCAACCGCAGCAATCCAAGCTATAAGATTTCCTGGCTCGTCTTGATCTTGATTTTCCCCGTTTTTGGCGGATTCCTCTATTTGCTGTTCGGCAACAAGAAGATGAATCGCCGCCAAGTTAAGATGGTGCGGAAGATGAACGCCTTAATCGATAAGGCGACAAAGGACACCGAAAAAAATCTCGAAGATCTCAAAGATGAAAGCATTGACGCTTTCAATCAGAGTACTTACATCAAAAATGCAACCGGATTCGGCCCTTATCAAAATTGCAATTTGGAATATTTTCCTTCCGGAGAAGC
>JBAZDT010000144.1:0-2830 GCA_041654325.1 Bacilli bacterium
TTTCATGCTGATCGACGTTTTATTTACTTTTATCTTCGCTTATGTCCTCATCGTTTTTCGCGATGTCAAGACGGTGGCGGAAAAGCCGGCGAAGGTCAAACCTTTAAAGGTGGTTAAAGATGTTTTTAAACATCTTTATTTATTGTTTGCACTATATTTTTTCGGAACCTTTGCCTTTAGCCTCTACAGTATCGACGCGAGTGCTGTTCACGCTTTGGGAACGCTTCCCGTCTATCTTCTCTTTATGCTCCCACTTGTGGCGATCCTCGTCCGCCTCGGCTTAAAAAACAATTTGGAAGCCGAGAGGTTCCATCGCGCGGAATTCGTCCTCGGCGTGGCCCTGTTAGGAAGTGCCGTCTTGTTCACGGGGTGGATGTTTATCTACATGGCGTTCCAGCCCAATTTCATCGTCGATGCTTTGACGGCAAGCTTTCCTCTTGATTATGCTATCTCATTAAATATCGGACCCGTTCTGATCGCTTTGCTCAGTTTGATTCCCGGCCTTTACCTACTCATCGCCCACTTTATGAAATCTCGCCACCGGATTGTCGAAAAGACGAATTAAACCTTTTTCACAATCTTATGATTTTATCTTGCTTTATTTAAATGTCCGTTTTATGATAACTACGCGAATAGTTTACTATTTGCCCTCGGGTTCTCCCGGGAAAACTCTTAAATTAAGAGTGGCCGAAAGACCACTCTTTGTCTTCTAAGGAGGCACTTAATGGCGTTAAAAAATCAAATTCAAACTTTGATTGAACCGGCTTTAAAAGTTCTCGGCTTCGATGTGGCGAGCATCTCTTTTCGCAAAGAGGGAAGCAACTATATCCTCCGCGTCGTCATCGATAAAGACGGACCGGTAAGCATGGAGGACATCGTCCGCGCTGGCGACTTGATAAGCCCATTGCTCGATGAGGCTGACCCAATCCAGACACCTTATATGCTGGATATCACCTCGTTAGGGATCGAAAAGCCGATTAATGTCGAGCGCATCGAAGGTTACGTCAATGAAAGAGTGCGTCTTACTCTGCACACTCCGGTTGAAAAAAAGAGTATCTATGAAGGCGTTTTACAAGCCCTTGATGGCGAAGATGTCATCCTCGCGCTTGATAATAAGAAGAAAGGAACATTGAGGATTGCGCGCACCAACATTGCCAAAGCGCGTCTAGCCATCAAATTTTAAGGAGAAACAGCACTATGTTTGATCAAAAGCAATTTTTCGAGGCTCTCGAGCTACTCGAAGCCCAAAAAGGCATTAGTAAGGAAAGTATTTTAAGCGCTTTGAAAGAAGCGATTACCAAAGCTTATATTAAGCAGCTCGGCGGTGGCGATGATGCCCTCGTCGAAGTGATAATCGATGATAAGACGGCGGCGATCGAGATGTACCAAATCAAGAAAGTCGTCGAGGAGGTCAGCGATGACTATTTGGAAATCAGCCTCGAAGAAGCCCATAAAATTGATAAGAAGTTGAAAGTCGGCGACGAATACAAGATTTTCATCGAGATCAAGGACTTAAGCAAGATTACCGCGATGACCGTCAAATCGGTTTTGCACCAAAAGATTACCGAAGCCGAAAAAGCGGCCTTATATGTCACTTATAAAGACAAAATTGGCGAGATGATCACCGGCGTCGTCGAAAAATCCGACGAGCGCTCGGCGATGGTCAACATCGGTCGTACCTCGGTTTATTTAAGCGCTCGCGAGATGATTGGCGAAGAGCAGTTCGAACCCGGACAGCAAATCCGCCTTTACGTCTCCGATGTCTCATCGACCGAAAAAGGCGCGCAGATTTCCGTCACGCGCAGCGACGCTGGCTTTTTACGGAGAATCTTCGAAGAAGAAATCCACGAAATCTACGATGGCACCGTCATCATCAAAAACATCTCTCGCGAAGCGGGAATCCGCAGCAAAGTCGCCGTCTTCAGCAATGACCCCGATGTCGATCCGACCGGAGCCTGCATCGGCCACGATGGCGGTCGCATCAAGAAAATCGTTGCCCAGCTAGGTAACGCCCGTGAAAAAGAAAAGATTGATATTATCCAATATAACGACGACCCCGCTCTCTTCATCGTCGAAGCTTTGCGCCCAGCTACCGTCGTCGGCGTTAAACTAAACGAAGAAGAGCACTCCGCAATCGCGGTGGTTAAAGATGAGCAATTATCCCTCGCCATCGGCCGCAAGGGCGCCAATGCCCGCTTAGCGGTCAAATTGACGGGTTGGAACATCGACATCAAAGAAGAGTCGGTCGCCAAGGAGCTCGGCGTCGACTTCATCAGCGTCGACATGCTCGCGCAAAAAGCCCTCGAGAAAGAGCGGATGGAAAAATACCAACGCTATATCGATTCGATCAAACCGACGGAAAAGGATGCTGTTGTAGCGCCTTCAACCGTCGCTGATAAGACATCAGAACTTAAACCTGCTGTTGACGGTGAAGCCGCGCAACCTGCGGAAGTCAAAGCTGAGCCAGTCGCCAGCAAACCGATTATTCCGGATATCAAGATTACAACTGACCTCGAGACGTTAGAAAAAGAGTTGGAGAGCCAGAAGCAAAAAGACAAGCAAAAAGCCCCGACCGCCAAACGTCCGCGCCGCATTTCCGATGACGAAGTCAAAGTCGAGGTTAAGGAAAAGCCAAGCGCGATTTCCGAAACCGACAGTCAGACTTATATGCAGATATATTCTGAAGAAGAGTTAAAAGAACTCGAAAAAGAAGCTGAGAAGACCGACGATTTGACTGACGAAGAAGAAATCGACTACGATGAATTCGATAAATACTACGACGATGAGGAAAAGTAGATAACTCTCATTTTCAAGAAAGGGTGTGGTGCGA
>JBAZDT010000145.1:0-2789 GCA_041654325.1 Bacilli bacterium
GCAGGCGCGACTTCTTCGACAGCAGGGGCAACTTCTTCCTCTACTGGAGCAACTTCTTCAACTTTTGGGGCAGCTTCAACGGGGGCTGTAGCTTTGGGGGCAGCGGAATAATCTTCGCGCTTGGTGGCTCTCATCGCTTGGTAGCGATCGTATCGATCTTGCCGTTCTTTTCGCGCTGCGCGAATGGCGGCTAGACGTTCGGCATTTTCTTTATCGGCTTGGCGAATCGCGTCTTTCATCGTCACTTCTTCGCCTTCATCTTTCGTGTAGGCGACAACAGGGACACCACCTTTGGCCTCGACGATTGCATCGGCGAGCACGGAGACGATCAAGCGCACTGAGCGCACTGCATCATCGTTGGCGGGAATTGGGAAATCGAGAACATCCGGATCGGAATTGGTATCGACGATGCCAAAGACCGGAATATGAAGTTTGCGGGCTTCATGAACGGCGTTGCGCTCCGCTTCAGGGTCGACGATGATGATAGCTTGTGGCAAGCGGCGCATTTCCTTGATACCAGAGAGGTTATGGGCTAATTTTTCTTTCTCTTTACGTAGTAAGGCAACTTCTTTTTTTGGTAGACGGTCTAAGACACCATCTTGTTCTTGACTCTCAAGTTGCTTTAAATAGCGAATGCGGCTTTCGATGGTTTTGAAGTTGGTGAGCGTTCCGCCGAGCCAACGATTCGTAATATAGAAACTGCCGGAGCGAAGGGCCTCTTCGGTGACGGCTTCTTGAATTTGTTTTTTGGTACCGACAAAGAGCACTTTGCCGCTTTTGCTGACGATTTCAAACAAAGCTTTGTAGGCATTGCTAATGCTTTCGGCGCTCTTCGCGAGGTCGATGATATAAATGCCATTGCGGGCACCATAGATGAAACGCGCCATCTTCGGGTTCCATTTGCGAGTTTGATGACCAAAGTGGACACCAGCCTCTAAAAGTTTCTTCATCGTGATGATTGGTTGACTTTCGTCGTGCATGACCATTCTCATCACATCATCCTGTTTTGGCGCTGCTTCTTCGAGGGTTACCTCTTCTGCAACTTTCTTTTCTTCACTCATTAGTGAACCTCCATTTGTTTTTCCCTCCACTACTTCCAACAACGATCCCTCATCGATGCCCCGTGGCGGTGATGAGACTAGGACGTTGAATCCATAGTGTGTGTAGTCTCTCTTTTGAGAGCCGATTTATTATAACATACGCGCTTAGGCATAAACAAGAAAAGAAAATATCCCTATGATACTTTGTATCATCGACTAATTAGTGCTTGTGCTTGCTATTTTTTCTTGGCGCGCGGATGAGCGAAATCGTATTGGTTTTTCATCGCTTCCTGCGTGACGTGAGTATAAACCTGGGTCGTGTTGAGACTCTCGTGACCAAGCAGCTCTTGAATAACGCGGAGATCGGCTCCACCTTCGAGCAAGTGAGTCGCGAAAGTATGCCGCAGAAGATGGGGATGGAGGCCGAGATAAACTCCGGTCTTTTTTTCGACTTGGCGCAAAATATATTCGAGTCCCCGCGTCGTCAATTTATGCCCGCGGTCGCTTAAAAAAACATATTCGATGTTTTGGAGTAAATCATCCTTCGCCAAAAGGCTATTGCGAATTCCATCGCGGTATTTTTCAAGCGCTTCTTTCGCTTTTTGCGAAAAAGGAACGATTCGCTCTTTGTTGCCTTTGCCGAAAACGCGAATCGAACGGCTGCGGAAATCGACATCGTTTATCTTGATATTAACTAGCTCATCAGCTCGGATTCCCGAGGCGTAGAGAAGTTCGATAATCGCGCTGTCACGCACAGCCAAATGGTCGCTCCGCTCGGCATTTTTTTCGAATAGCTTTTCCACTTGCTCAAGATAGAGAACTTTTGGGTAGCGCAGGTCTTTCTTAGGGCTTTGGACGAAGGCAAAAGGATTGTGTTCGAGATACTTTTTGCTCTTGAGAAATTCAAAATGGTGGCGAAGCGAAGCCAAGCGTCTGGCACACGAACGTTTCGAAATGCCATTTTGCAGTTCGACGGACAAGAAATTGCGGATGGCGCTGGCGTCGACCTGGTCAAGCATCAAACCTTCATTGTGAAGGTAGGCATAAAACTTTTCCGTGTCGCGACGATAAGCGTCAATCGTCCGCTCGGAAAACATCCGCTCATGCCGCAGATGGTCGATGAATTCCGCCGTCTGCTTATTCATTTATCTTTCTCCAGTAGTCTTGAATATCATCGAGAGCTGTTCGGATATCGTTTTCGCGGCTTTTTTTACTGGAACCTGCCAAGATACCAAAATTGGCGTTCATCGGCGTAAAATTCTCAGGATTGGCGTGCGTAATGTAATTAATTAATGAACCGATGATTGTCGTCGTCGGAGGTATAGCGAATGACTTACCACTTAATAATTGGTGAGCGACGATGCCGGCGATAAGACCAGTCGCGGCACTTTCGACATAACCTTCCACTCCTGAAAGCTGCCCAGCGATAATAATATTATCAGCTGCTTTCAATGTCATGTTTGCGTTCAGAACTTGTGGGCTATTAATATAGGTATTGCGATGCATTAAACCATAGCGGACGAATTCAGCCTTTTCGAGACCGGGAATAATGCGAAAAACTCTTTCTTGTTCACGATACGTCAAATTCGTTTGAAAGCCGACAAGATTGTAAAGGTCACCGATTAAATTGTCTTGGCGGAGTTGCACGACAGCATAAGGTGGTCGGCTGCGGTCGAGGGCGAGACCTTTTGGCTTAAGCGGCCCATAGCGAAGCGTTTCGACGCCGCGCTTCGCTAAAATTTCAACTGG
>JBAZDT010000146.1:0-2765 GCA_041654325.1 Bacilli bacterium
CCGAAGATGTCATGCAGGCGACGTACATTAAAGTATACGAGAACATCGCCTCGTATCATCCGGGAACGAATCCGCGCAACTGGATTCTGACCATCGCCAAAAACCTCGCTCTCGCAGAGATCAATAAGCGAAAACGCGAAGTAAGTTACGACTTCAATGAAGAAAACGTTTCAAGAGAAGGTATCTACGATTTAGATCCAAATCTTGATACACCGACCATAGAACTAGCCAACAAAGTATTAAATGAGGGGGAGCTTCAAATCGTCCTCCTTTATGCTATCGGCGACTATAAGCACCGCGAAATAGCCGAAATGCTCAATCTACCCCTCGGGACCGTGACCAGCAAATACAATACCGCCCTCAAGAAAATTAGAAACGCTTACGAGAAAGAAAATGAAAAAAAGTAACCGCCAAATCTTAAAAGACATCAAACGCGAAGGTCATATCATGACCCCGAACGTTTTAGGCAATGTCTACAAGGCGATTGGCGTGGAGCCAAGTCTTTTAAGCGCCAAGGAAAAAGTTATTGAGAAACGCTTACAGCAAGAAGGCGATGCTTTTGTTCCGAACAACCCTGCGGCTATTTATGCCGTGACCAACAGCAAACCAAAAAATAGTTTGGTGACACTCTTCCAAAAACCGCGTTTCGTGGCGATCATGGCCACTTCTTTCCTAGCGATTACTTTAAGTATTACGCTCGTAACATTAGGTATCAACGGCTTTTTCACCACCACTGATTCGACCGACACGAGCGGTACGCAAATTCCTTCGCCAATCGAAACGAATAAAGAGGCTTTTTCCGTCGGCGTCTTAGCAGCTAATGTCGTCGTCGATTTCAATACCACTCCCGAAAGCGGCCCTTCTCCTCGCTTTTTGCTCGATAAACCCAAAGACGGCGAAGTGGCAATCGAAGAAGTTTCCTCTTACCTTGAGATGATCGAGCAACTTTTGACTTCCGATGAAGGCGTTTCGGTCATCAGCGAGACATCCGATCGCCCCGAATATGATTATAAGGATACGATTGAGGCATATGATGCTCTTAACGTATCAAACCAATACATCATTTATTACAATGTTACCGAAGTTGATGAAGACATGAATTCTTATCGTTTTGCCGGCATCATGATCTTCGAGAACAAGGAAAACGAATATGCACTCGAGGGACGCAAGTTTCAAGAAGACGACGAGTTGAAATACACTTTGAAAGTTAGTTATAGCGAGGGCAATTACGTCATCATCGAATATAAAGAAGAAGAGAATGAAACCAAGTATAGACTTAAAGTTTACGAAAACGGGGAAGTCGTTTCCGAAAGCAGCATCAAACTCGAAGTCGAAGAGGACAAGATAAAGTTGACTCTCGAATTCGGCGATGGCGATAATTCGTCTCGTTACACGATTAAAACGACCGCCGAAGAAGCTGCAAAGATGGAGATAAAATACCAGATTAAGAGAAAAGGCGAGCCCACAAAAAACGGCAAGATCCTCGTCAAAATCGTTTTAAACGATTTAACTGGTGAGTACGAATATGTTTTGACCGTCAAACCTGATGGTGGCGATGAAGAAGAGTATCACGAAGGCCGAGGTCACGACGGAGACGGTCATTAGAATAACGATAGCCGACTTTAGTTACTAAATTAATAAAAGCCACGAGTTGAACTAGTGGCTTTTATTAATTAAACATTTTTTAGATATTAGAAGGCCCAATTTCCGTTTTTAAAGATTGGAATATTCTTGCCACCGCGGGTTTTTCCGACGATGGAAAGATCTTCGCTGCCGATCATGAAGTCAACGTGAATCATCGAGTCGTTGATGCCCATCTTGGTCATCTCTTCCTTGGTGTACTTTCCATAGTCGCGAACGCAGTTGGTGAAGCCCATTCCCAAGGCAAAGTGGCAAGCGGCATTCTCGTCGTAAAGAGTGTTCCAAAAAAGAACGCCTGAATTGCGAATCGGCGAATCGAATGGCACGAGAGCACACTCGCCGAGATATCCCGCGAATTCATCCATCGCAATCATGTGCTTTAATAGTTCCTCGTTTTTCTCGGCGTGCACTTCCACGGCTTTACCACCCTTAAAAACGATGTGAAAGTTTTCAATCAATTCGCCTTGGTAAGAGAGGGGTTTAGTGGAGTAGACAACACCTTCGGCCTTGCCTCTTTCAGGCGTTGTAAAACATTCCTCGGTCGGAATATTGGGATTGAAGAAAACATCGCTTCCCAAAGTTCTCTCCCCACCGCCGAGCCAGTTGACATTCGGCAGGAGACCGACTTTGATATCGGTGCCGTTCTTGCTCGTGTAATGCAACGATTCTAAATTTAAAGAATTTAAATATTCGCATCTTTTTTGCAGATCGGCATTGTGGGCATGCCAGTTTTCCACCGGATTTCCTTGGTCGGCTCTCGAGGTATAAAGAATGGCTTCCCATAGTTTGTTGATGGCTTTGTTTTTCGGCAAATCAGGAAAAACCTTCTTTGCCCACGCCGCACCTGGAACGCCGGCGATCGTCCATTGGTATTTGTTTTCACGCTCATCGCGGAAGGGTTTTAAAATGGGGTAGATCGCTTGCCCTACTTTGGCGAGCTTGGCTTGGTTGACACCTTTCAAAGCATCAGGGTCCTCGCTGATGACAAAAATCACGGCAGGAAGAGTTTTCACATAGTGTTTTTCTCTTTCAATAATCCAATTGGGTACTTCGCAAAGGGCCTTCAAAGATTGCTTTTTATAGGTAATTTTGTCGATTGGGCTATGCGACCACCGCACGTTGAC
>JBAZDT010000147.1:0-2765 GCA_041654325.1 Bacilli bacterium
AAACCTATCATGGCGATTATCTACGACTTTGACAAAACTTTAACTCCCGAGGATATGCAAAACTACAGTTTCATCCCAGCGCTCAACATGACACCGCGAGAATTTTGGGGAGCGACCGGCGAGTTTTCAGCCAAGACCGGAGTCGAACGCATTTTGTCCTATATGTATATGATGATCGTTCTTGCTAAGCAAAAAGGCATTAAGATGACCCGTGAGTGGCTCAACTCGCTCGGCAAAGATATTAAATATTTCGAAGGAGTGACAACTTGGTTCAATCGGATAAATGCTTATGGAACCGAAAATGGTGTCAAAGTCGAGCATTATTTAACATCGTCGGGGACCAAAGAAATCATCGATGGCTGCAGCATCGCCAAAGAATTCCGCATGATTTATGGCTGTGAATTTCTCTTCGACGAGCAGACAAAAGAGCCAGTCTGGCCTAAGTTCGCCGTTAACTACACTCAAAAAACCCAACATCTATTTAGAATATCGAAGGGCGTAATTGAAGCCACTGATGATGATCGTCTAAACGAAAAGACACCGGTTCGTCGCATTCCTTATCGCAATATCGTCTATTTAGGAGATGGGATGACTGATGTGCCAATGATGATTCTCGTCAAGCAAAACGGCGGCAAATCTATTGCCGTCTACCCTCGTGGCCAAAAAGAAAAAGTCGCCCCGCTATTTGAAGAGGGACGCGTCAACTACATATGCGTCGCGGATTACACCGCTAATAGCGAACTAGAAAAAGTCATGAAATTAATCATCGATTCAATTTCGATTGCCTCGATGCTCGAGAAAAAAGAAAAATCAATTTTAGCAAAGAAGGATTAATTATGAACATCGCTCTCATTCTCGCTGCTGGTTCATCACATCGCTTCAACGCCGAGATGCCAAAGCAGTTTTATGAAATTAACGGGAGACCTCTAATTTGGTATGCAATCGACAGCTTTCAGAAAGTAAAAGCAATCGATTTAATTGTTTTGGTGGCTAAGCAAGACCACGCTGATTATTTGAGTAAAATTGTTCAGGACAATAATTTTTCGAAAGTCCAACACATCATCCTCGGCGGACAAACAAGGCAGGAATCGAGTTTTAACGGCGTGAAATTTCTCAAAAACATTGCCAAAGATGATGACATCGTCTTAATTCACGATGCCGCACGCCCTCTTGTCAGCGAACGGATTATCGTCGATTGCATCGAGGCTGCCATCAAATATAATGCCGCGACAACCGCTCTGCCCGCTGACGACACCACCGCTATCTCTTTTGACGGCGAAGTAATCGGTTTTATGCCTGAGCGCAAAAACGTTTACCGCATCCAAACTCCACAAGCCTTCAAACTGGGCATGATCTACATCGCCCATCACTTGCTTAAAAACGAAGTCGATTCAACCGATGACGCGGGGCTGATATTCAAAACTTTTATGCCTGTTCATCTCGTCAAAGGCGATAAGCGTTTGATGAAGGTTACATCTTTAGAAGATGTTTATTATCTGCAGTCAATTATCCGCGGGGATAAATAATGGAAGTTCATACCTTTAACATCGGCGATATTATCGAAGGAACAGTCACCGAACTTCGCAAATTTGGAGCTTTGATGATTTTCGAACATGATGCCAAAGGCCTTTTGCATATTTCGGAGCTCAGCGACCGCTTTGTCTTTGATCTATCTAAGTACGTCCAAGTCGGACGAAATTATAATGTCAAGATTTTGGAAATCGATCCGGCTAACGGCTTTTTAAAAGTTTCGCTTCGGAAAGTCACCATGGAAGACCGCCTCGATTTGAAAACTGGGGATAAAAAGCGGTTTCTCCCTGATGAAGCAGATATTGATTTTTCCCCGCTTCGCGTTCAGCTAGAAGAGTGGACAAAAAAGGAAATCGGCAAAGTCGAGGAGGAAAAACCAGATGTTGAAAATTGATTTATCTAATTTAGTGACTCCCGTCAATTTTAATGATTACCAGGAAAGAGTTCGCAAAATTGACAAGTCGATAAAAAGTAAAAGTGGCGCCGGCAGTGATTTTTTGGGTTGGGTCGACCTACCGCTAACCTATGACGCCAAAGAATTCGAGGACATCGAAAAGTGCGCCCGTGAGGTGCGCGAGAATTACGAAGTTTTAGTTGTCTGCGGCATCGGCGGATCTTATCTTGGCGCCCGGGCGGCCATCGAAGCGCTTCGCGGAATCAAAAGCGATGACCCGCTCGAAATTATTTTCCTGGGACAAACTTTTTCATCCGATTACACACATCAAATTCTTAAATATCTTGAAACCAAACGCTTTGCAATCAACGTTATCTCGAAAAGCGGAACGACGACGGAAACATCAATCGCCTTTCGCTTGCTTCGCAATCTTTTAGAAAAAAAGGTCGGTAAGGAAAAAGCCCGCGCGGCGATTTTCGCGACGACCGACAAGGAAAAGGGAGCCCTTAAAACGTTGAGTAAAAATGAAGGATACCGCACTTTCGTCCTGCCATCTGATGTCGGGGGGCGCTTTTCCGTCCTCACCGCCGTCGGGCTTTTCCCAATCGCCTGCGCCGGAATCGATATCCGCGCCATGATGCTCGGGGCGCAAGAAGCTCATACATTGTATTCTGATCCTGATTTATATAGCAACGCATGCTATCAATATGCGGCTGCTCGCGACTTTCTGTATCGCCGAAACAAGAAGGTAGAATTATTCGTCGTCTATGAACCTCATCTTCTGCAACTTGGGGAGTGGCTCAAGCAACTTTTTGGTGAATCGGAAGGCAAAAACCATCTC
>JBAZDT010000148.1:0-2764 GCA_041654325.1 Bacilli bacterium
GAAAAAACAACCACCACCCAAATGAACTCGCTAGCCGTTGATGTGACCGCTGATTTCGAATACTTAGGCACCAATTATGACAGCGAATTAACAGTTCTCGGGGAAACTCACATCGATGCGAATGCCGAAGTAAACCTCAAAATCAACAATATGTTTGAGGACAATGCTGTTGGCATCATCGAAGCCAGTGCCGATGTTCTCTATGAGGAAGATGGAGAAGCGCTCTTGGATGCCACAGGAAACGCAGCCGTATATCTCAGCGAAGGCTGGGTTTATGCTGATTTAACCGAAGCGGCCCCGTTCATCGTTGCAATGGGACAAACTGCTCCTGAAATTCTAACGATTAAAAAACAAGTTGGTAATTTAGCGACAGCTCTTGAAATCGATCCCGAACAACCAGTCACCCTTCCATTCGATATGGCAACCATTCTTCCATACATGAATGAAATCGAAAACGTTGACGCCACTCTCGCTGATGGCAATTTGACGGTCGTGTATACCATCTCTCTTGATGATGTCGCCGATGTCTATATGAAAGTGATGATTGACCAAGGGGAAATCGACCCAAGCCAACTCACTTCCGAACAGCTTGACACTTTGCGCGATCAGATTTTGCTCCAACTCGATACGATAATCGATTTGACCGAAGCTAAATTGACGATTGGCGTTAATTCCGATGGCTTCATCAACAAACTTTACGTCGACATCGATGCCGCCCTTTCCATTCCAAGTGAAGGCGGACACTCAGTCCACGATATCGATGGCTCATTCCACGTTGATATCTCAAATATCAATGGCACGAATACCATCACCCTTCCGAACAACCTCGATACTTACACCGAAATTCCAGACGAAACAGAATAAAGTTTAAGTTTGAGGAGCGTACTTCCCTCTAAAATCAGACCGCGTTATCAGCCGATGACGCGGTCTTTTGCTTATCTTGACCGCTAAAAGTGGATTTAATTGAATCCATCGTGACTTTATCACAAAAGAATATATTAAAAAGTGTTGACCGGTTTTTTGATTTGTGTAAAGATAAAATCCCCAAATATTTAAAATCTCGTTGCTTGCGTATGCCTTTATTGTTATACAATACCTCAGGTTTTGCGAAACTAAGGAAAAACGCGTAAACGCTTACATCGAAGCAATGATTGCTTGAAAATTGGGGAATTGCTATTATTAGGCAAACATTTTTATACTAAAAAGGAGGTAGAAAAAATGAAAACAATTCTAAAACTTGGAATTCTCTCATTGTCCGTCGTATCATTGCTAGCCGGCTGCGATGGCGGAGGATCAAGTTCAGACATTGACGATGTTGATAAGAAGTACACTTATTCGACTTTCGATGTCGGTTCTCCAAGGACTTGGAACCCACACGAGTGGGAAACCAACACAGACGCCGTTATTATCGGTTACACTGAAATGGGCCTTTATGATTTCATTCTTAATGAAGAGAAAAACGGCTACGACATTGTTCCCGAAATGGCCGCTGGCGAACCAGTTGACGTTTCTAGCACCTTGACACCAGACGAAAGAAGCAAATATGGCATGGGTGAAGGAACCGTTGGCATGAAGTGGCAGATTAATTTGAACCAAAACGCCGAATGGGCCGATGGTGAAGTTATCAACGCCGACGACTATCTTTATTCGATGGAGCAGCTCTTAAGACCTGACATGCTCAACAGACGCGCCGACTCCTATTATGCCGGAACTCTGACATTAGGCAACGCCCGCAACTTCCGTTACGGCGGTCTAAAAGAGTATGCAAACTTAGTCGATGAAAGAGCATCAATCGACGACAAAATCTATTTCTCGATGTTCGAACCAACGTTGTTTGATGAAATGACAGGCTATTCGATGGCTATTGACTATACCGAATACGCTGAATACTTCCCGCTTGGCGCCGCTGCCTTTGCATCTGGCGTCTACGGAACGGCAAGCATTCCTCTGATGGTTGAAGTCACCGATGAAAATCGCGCGGCTATCGAAGCGATCGTCGAAGAATACCTCGTTGCAGGTTATGGCGCACCTTATGCTGACTATAACGGTTATGTTTTCTTCAAGGCCGTCGGCCAAAACGCCACGATGGAATTCGCTGGTGAAACACGCGCTGTTGGTCTTGTAAAGACCGGCGATTACCAAATCACTTTATTCTTGGCCGCAGGAATCACGGAGTTTTTCCTAAAGTACAACCTCTCGAGCAACTGGATCGTTAAAGAGTCGCTCTATGAAGCTGGAAAAACAACGATAAACGGCGTGACCAAGACGACTTATGGAACAGCTCTTGCTAATTACATGGGATTTGGACCATACAAACTTTCTCAATATCAACTCGACAAACTTATCGTTCTTGAAAAGAACGCCAACTGGTATGGCTACGACGACGGCAATCACGTCGGCCAATTCCAAACGACTGACATTCGCATTCAGATCGTTCCAGAACACGCGACCGCTTTATCAATGTTCGAAAATGGCGAGATCGATGATATCGGACTTGAATCTGCCGATATGACAAAATACAAAAACTCCTCAAATCTAGTTTACACTCCCGAAACTTACACTCGTAAAGTTACCTTCTCAACCGACTGGCCAACTTTGCAAAGCAGACAGAGTGCAGGAGTTAATAAGACGATTCAAACCAACATCAAATTCCGCGAAGCCTTCTCGTGGGCTCTTGACCGTCAAGATTTCACCCAAAGTCTTACCTCGGGATCCAAACCATACGTCGTACCGATTAACGATTTATACGTCAGATCGGAAGAGC
>JBAZDT010000149.1:0-2751 GCA_041654325.1 Bacilli bacterium
AACAAAGCGGTAGCGATTTGGGCGATATTTCAGAATTTGTCGGCACCGACTTTGCGAAAGGGTTTATTAATAGCATGAAAGGCGTCGTCAATACCTTATCAGCCTAATATCATTTTCTTCGATACTTTTCGGTGATTGCTAATTTTAGATGTCATTATCTAAGTAACTTTTTGACAAGAGTCATAAAATATTGTGGTACATTTTAGCAAAGAAACATCGAATAACAGCCTAAAGGAGCCTTCCATGATTACGAAAATTCTCCTTGTTGATGACTCATCCACCGATTTGCTCATCATCAAAAACAGCTCAGCGATTTTACTGTTTTGACTTCCAGAAATGGAGTCGAGGCCCTTAAAACGATTGAAGAAAATCCAGATATAAATTTGGTGGTTCTCGATTTAAATATGCCGGTCATGAATGGCTATGAGGCTGCGCTAAAGATTAAAAGTATACATCCGCAAGCTTTAATTGTGGCCATGACCGCGGAAGTGACTCCGGGCGTCAAAGAAAAATGCGCGCAAGCCGGTATGGACAACTACATTTCGAAGCCATTTGAATCTGAACAGCTCGTAAAATTCATTCGTTCGCTATTAAGCGATATCGAACCGCATCTAACTTTTGAAGTGGCGGCGATCGATGTCGCAAAGGGTATTCGCCAAATGGGCGATAATGCCGACTTATATCGTCTAGTCGTCCGCGAATTCCATAGTGAAAACATCGATATTGCTCAAAAGACCGAAGACGCCATTTTATCGAAGAATTATTCTGAAGCACGGCAACATCTCCACAAGATTAAAGGTAGTGCCGACGGCATCGGCGCCACAATCCTCTCGGAAGCGATATTGGCTCTTCACAAGGCAATCATCGATAATGACGAAATGTCCATTTCGACAGCCCTTGAGTCATTTAAAATAGCCGTCAGCAAGACCCTAAAATTTATTGAAAATAATTATTTGCAAAATGATAAGCAAGGATAGAGGATGAAGAAAAAGAGCATTGTTTCCTGCCTTCTGATTTTGCTTTTGGCCGTGGGCGGTTGCTCATCTCAAAGCGAAGAGGAAAGACCCCAACTTCGCCTCGTCTCATCCGGCTTGCAACAAGCGAGCGAAAAAACTTTTTTTCACACTTTTTTCAAGATGTTCGAAGCCGAATACGACGTTCAAGTTGAAGTTTCTTTCGCCAGCTCAGCAGATTTGGAAACGGCGATAAGCGATGAAATCGACGGCGGAGAAATTACGAGTGATGTCATTATGGTCGATACCGCTTATATGCGTCCCTATGTCGAAAATAACTATATGGCAAGCCTCGATTTTTTAAATCTCGCTCAACCAAGGCGCACCTTTACGAGCTTCTTTGATGGTTTTACTCATCGAGAAGGAGTTCGCTACTTCGCTCCGGTATCGTTTGATGTCTATCTCTCGATGTTTAATAAAAAAGCGTTGCCTTATATGCCAGAATCGGTAGTTGTGACAAGAGATGGAGATTTGGAAATCACAAAGATTGAAAATATTACTTGGCAAGATATCTCCGAGTGGGCCAAAGCGATTGAAGAAGCGACTGGCGAAGCGCATTTTGGCTTTCCCAATGGCCTCGTCGGATCACAGCTTCTCTACCCGCTGGCCAGCATCGCTAAATCGATGGGCGAGCACGCCTTTCCATCATTTAATGATGAAGGAGCGCAAAAAGCATGGGGCTACCTCGTCGATCTTCATGAGGACGATGCTCTCTCCTACGGAAGCGAATATGCGACGGTCGCGCATCCAACGCAACTTTTAAACAGTGAAGACTTGTGGATGAGTTTTGCCCACATGGGACCTTTGGGCAGCGCCTATGCCGCAAACCGCAGTCGTTATGTGCTCGGGCCGACGCCAATTGATGGTTTGACTGGCCAAGGCAGTTCGACCGCCGGCTCATGGGCTTTTGGAATTGTCGACGGCACAGCCAATTACGAATCAGCGCAGAAGTGGATCGAATTTATCAGCAGCCCAGAAATTAACTATCTTTACTGCTCTAATCTCGGCGGCGTCATTTCGCCGATCGAGGAGGTCTATGACTTTCTCGGCAATTCCGCGACCGACGAAATCATGAAAATTGGTTTATCGATATTTGAGCACGACATGGATGTCACAATTGTCGATACATCTTCCTACACATTGTGGGACGAAGTTAAAGCACTTTATGTCGAATTATATGAAGAGATGTTGGAAAGCGTGCCAATCGATACGGCAAAGCTCGAGGAATATCAAACTTTGCTCGATGCCTTGAAACGCGATGAGGACGCATAACTTTTCGTATTTTGACTTCGTAAGCATACAAAATTAATCGATTTTTAGTATCAAAAGAATCTTTCTATCCATTTTCGTTGTTAAGAATCGCTCGAGATAATAAAATTTTTTTATGTATATAAGAAGACGACTTGTATTGCCTGTTGCGGCAATCATCGCCGCCTCCGGGATAATAGCCCTCCTATTTATCGCTCCCACGCTTGATACGCTGCGTGGTTTTTGGCTGATACAGCTCCATCCTTCGATCCTGATGTCAGATTATTTAGGAATTGGCGGATTGGCGGCGACATTGCTCAATGTGTGGCTCACGACATGGCTTTCAATCATTGTTCTCTATGTGATCAAGGCTCGTTTTAATGGCGTCGCCTTGGCAGGAGTCTTGACCATCGCCGGTTTTGCGTTTTTTGGAAAGAACCTCTGGAATTTTGTGCCGGTTTGGCTCGGATTTTTTATCTTTGCCAAAATC
>JBAZDT010000150.1:0-2741 GCA_041654325.1 Bacilli bacterium
TTTGCGCATGAATTAAAAATTCATGAAGGTGTGCTGATCAGCGATTCAACTTCGTTTGATGAAGAGGCTATCTCAATTAAGGGAGACGAGATTAACGTCGAAGAAATTCTTTATGCCCTCATCTCTTCCAGCCTGCCGCTTAAACCAGTTAAGCCAGGCGCCGAACTCCCAAAAAGCGGTGAAGGGTATCGTGTGTTAACCGAAGACGAGCTCAGTGATAGCAATCACCAAAAAAGTGATATTCGCTTTGCCGAACTGGATAAATTTGAATCTGACATAGATTAATTTGTAATGCTAAAATATTACTAAAAAATTACTAAATAGTTATATTGTTTATTTTTATAAACATTTTTTTCTCATTTGCGCAACCGCAAAAAAGAGATCGATTTTTTGTGTTTACACAGTTCATCCTTTTTGCTTATAATGATGGTGCCAAGTGGTTCAAAGTGGAGGAAAGTGGTAGATATGTTCTTTGGAAGCTATTCGCATAACCTCGATAATAAAGGGCGCCTCGTCATTCCAAGCAAGATGCGGAGTGAAATCGGCGGCCGCCTTTATATTCTTCGTGGCTATGAGGGTTCGCTCTTTGTCTATAAAGAAACCGATTTTCAAAAACTCGTCACCGCTTTAGAAAACCTTCCTTACAACCAACGCGACAGCCGCGATGTTCAGCGCATAGCGCTTTCATCGGTTGTCGAACTCGAAGTCGACGGTCAAAACCGCATTCAGTTGCCAACCAAGTTATTAAGCGATTACAAAATCTCGCGCGATGTCATGGTTATCGGTGTCGTTAACCATTTTGAAATATGGGACAGCCAGGCTTGGGAGAAATATCTCGAGCAAAACGAAAAAGACTACGAAGCCAAAGCCGAAACACTTCCGATTCAATAGTTTATGGAAGAGCATGTTCCCGTCTTATTAGACGAAGCCATCAGCGCCTTAAACATCAAGCCTGATGGAACGTATGTTGATCTCACCCTCGGTAGGGCTGGTCACTCCAGCCAAATTCTCTCTCGGCTGACTCGAAAAGGTTTACTCGTCGGAATTGATCAAGACTCACACGCGATTGAAAATTCCAAGATCATCCTCTCCAAAATCGGTAGCAACTTCGAAACAGTTCACGAAAACTTTCGGAACTTAAAAGAAGTTCTATATAGCCTCAACATTCAAAAAGTTGATGGGATCTTGATTGATCTAGGGGTCTCCTCTCCCCAATTCGATGATGCCGAGCGCGGTTTCTCGTATCGCAACAATGCGCGACTCGACATGCGAATGGATGCTCGCAATTCATTAACGGCCTATGAAGTTGTCAACACTTATAGTCTGACGGAATTGACCCGCATCTTCGGAGAATACGGCGAAGATAAATACGCATATCAGATCGCCAGGAAGATTACCGAGCAACGCGCAAATGCGCCAATTGAGACGACTCAGCAACTTGTCGACCTCATCAAGTCGGCAAAGCCGATGAAGGAACTGGCTAAAAAAGGGCATCCCGCTAAGCAAATATTTCAAGCTCTGCGTATCGAAGTAAATGATGAATTGGGAGCCCTGAGGTCCGCTGTCGAAGACGCACTTAAAGTCCTCGACATCGGCGGACGGCTAGTTATTATCTCCTTCCAATCCCTTGAAGATCGCATCGTTAAAGAAGCATTTCGCAAAGTTACTGTCGTCGAGGGGACGAGGCGGAATGTCTTCTCTTTACCAAAAGAAGACGAATTGCCGAAATTCCAATTAGTAAACCGCAAGATCATCACTCCGTCAGCCAAGGAAATCGCTCGCAATCCTCGCGCCCACAGCGCCAAACTACGAGCCGCCGAAAGAGTCAAGGAATAGCCATGAAAGACAAACTTATCAAGTTTCATCGGAAAGCCGCCTATTATCGCTTTAAAAAAGTGATGATCCTCTTTTCGTTGTTAGCCCTCATCGCCTTGGCCGTCTCCATTCCTCTTACGATTCAAATTGCCGCCGCGCAAGCTGAGCAAGAACAAAATAATACTGCCGAAGTAGTCGACACAAACTGATCATCACGGACGGACCTCCCTCCTTCCGAGCTGCATCGTAAGATGCGGCTTTTTTAATGACATTTGTGCTTGATTGATCGGAAATAAAACAAATTGCCTTTGCTACATCGGAACTTTATATATATAATATAATTCAGAATAAAATTGATATGGAAAAGCCAACCGCTGCTTTAGAAATCTCATCGGCCGAAATTAAAATGGTTGTCGGCTATGAAATTGATGGCCAGCCAATTGTTCTTTACGCTATGCGTAAACCAATCGACACTTTCGTTCAACGAGGACAAATCATCGATTTAGCGGGGCTGATCGCCGCTTTAAAAGAGATTAAAGAAATTTCCGATTCGACTGCGAAACTTAAATTGACGATTTCTCAAGCGACGCTCATCGTCCCACCTCTTGGCTTGGAAGTTTATCAAAATGATAAGACGACTAACGTTGTTTCCTCATCAGGTCTCGTCGATGGAATCGATATTTCTAACGTCATCTCTCTAGTCCGAAAAGAAATCGTTCCTCATGGGGGCGAAATCATCGACATCGTGCCCGACGCTTTTGAGTTAGAAGGTGGACGCGTCTTTGATAACGTGCCTCTAGGCGAAAAATCAAATTCACTTTCTATTTTAGCCAAGGTTCACGCCTTGCCGCGGACGATTATCGATGACTTCCGGCGCGCATTTAATCAGGCGGGAATAACCATCAAGCGCGTCCTCGTCGCGCCTC
>JBAZDT010000151.1:0-2729 GCA_041654325.1 Bacilli bacterium
GACTCGGTCATCATCGTCAAAGAAGAAGAAAAAGATACATGGAAAAGAAGCTGATTGTCCTTTCGGGAATACCTGGATCTGGGAAAAGCACATATGCTCAAGATTATGTTCGTGCCCACCCTGATAGTTTTATCGTCGCAAGCGACGAAATCCGCCTTGGCCTTTTCGGGCGCGTCGACGATTTTTCCAAAGAAGACATGGTTTGGAATATCTTTGAGACTCTGGTGCGCGAAAAAGCCAAAGTCCATTCGACGATCATCGCCGACTCTTCGGCGACGACAAACGTCCGGCGCTTGCGCTGGGCAAAGTTATTTCGCCATCTCTTTACAAAGATCGAACTTGTCTATTTTGATATTCCCTTTGCGACTTGCCTTGAGCGCAACGAAAAGCGCCACTTGACGATCCCCTATGAAGATATGCTCGTCATGAATGAGGCTTTTGAGAGGCCATCACAAGAAGTCATAGCGGCTTACGATTCGATAATCTATATCAATAAATGAGGTTCGCCTCATTTTTTTATAGCAAAACGATAAATAAACCAAATAGGGCGGCGCTTAATGCCACAATCGCTGGCAAGGCGCCATAGGCGACAAACTTCGCAAAGGTAAATTTGACATCATGGCCTTTCAATAGTCCCATCCACATCATGCCTGCCAAGGCGCCGATTGGAGATAAAAAGGCACCCACGTTGCTGCCGATGATCGAAGCGTAGACGGCAGGGGTGACTATCGAAGGCGAACTATAGTTGGTCACCGAAGAAAAAAGGACGCTCATCGGAATGTTGTTGATTAGATTGGACATCAAAAACGAAGAAGTTCCATATTTGATTATCGGGTAGGAATCGGCAAAGAAATTGGCAATTAAAGATGTGACCCCGTGCTTATCAAGGGCGAGGACGAGGACGAACATCGCGATGATAAACGGAATCAAATCCCATGGCAGGCGGCGGATAGTCGTCGCTATCTCGACGGGCTTTTCTCGTTTAAAGGCTTTGTAAATTAACACAGTTATTAGCAATAATCCGGCAAAAGCCAAGGTGATTAAGTACATCTCCAAGCCAATATAGTTGGCGACAGTCAACAGCACCGTGCAGCCACCTAAAGCGATTAAGCCGACGATGAGCAGGAAATGGTTTTTGATTTGGTAGGTTTCCACGTCTTCGCTGATCGGCGCCGATAGTTTCTTGCGGAAAATGAGCAATAGAACACCAAATGAAGAAACGCCAGCCAATATTGTCGGAAGATACATCACTTTGGCGTATTCGATAAAAGAGATGCCGTGGCTTGATGCTAGGTAGATGTTCGTCGGATTGCCGATGATGAACATCATGCTCCAGGTGTTGGCGGCCACAAAGCTCCCTACAAGGTAGGGGAGGGGATTGATCTTTGCCCGTTTGGCGAAATAGCATATAAAAGGAGTGAAGGTCAAAATAATGATGTCGTTGCTCGTAAAAATCGTTAAAAACGAGACGAGAAAATATAAGATGATGAACATCGCCATCTGGCTTGTCTTGGCCTTTTTTAGGGCCAAAGCGGCAAGAAAGCGGAAGAGTCCAACCTCATCGAGAAAAACGGACATCAATGTCATCGATAAAAATAGGGCGAGGATTTTTAGCGGGTTGATGGCGGTGTCGGCAGTGAGCCCCGCGACGAGATCAGGAAAACCGATTAGCCCGCTTAACAACAAAACAGCCGCCCCGATAAGCGGAACAATCCAATAAGAGTTGATGCTCAATTTCCGAATATGGAAATCAGGTTTGATCAGCGAGGTGCCAATCATCGCCGCACAAGTAATTATCGATAAGGCGATTGTCCATGCCATAAAACACCTTAATTCACATCTCGGCCATTCGCCGGTAAGATAAATCTTAATCTTTTTCGGGTTATTTTCAATATGTTTGATAACCAATAGCGTTTTGTGGCTTCAAGCGTGATAAAATGTGGGCGTATTTAGATGACGTTTAAATGCTGAAAGGCTCTCAATGGCAAAACAAAGCGCCCAGACTTGGGAAGAAAAATACCAAATCGATGAAGATTTAAAAGATTATGCCCGCTTCATGACTTTAGGCTCGATTAAAATCACCCCAGCCAGAATCTTCTTAAGCAACAGCGCCGTCTCGCTTACGACGGCGGCCCCGGTTGTCGACCTTCGCGTCAAGACAACTCGAAAGCGGATTGCTACCTATGATGGAAAATCCATCATGTTGACCATTTACGAGCCACGAAAAGAAAAGCCAAAAACCCCAGCCATTCTCTATTTGCATGGTGGGGGTTTCATGATAAAGGAAGCCGGCCATCACCATAAAGTCGCCCGCGACTACGCCCACGGTGCGAAAGCCAA
The DNA here is from genome assembly GCA_041654325.1 of Bacilli bacterium. Taxonomy (GTDB): domain Bacteria; phylum Bacillota_I; class Bacilli_A; order RFN20; family CAG-826; genus UBA1424. The sequence goes on from JBAZDT010000151.1 coordinate 2,341, forward strand.
AGTGATTTTTGTCCATTACCGCCTTGCCCCCCGTTATTCCTTTCCCCATCCAGTCGAAGATTGTTACTCCGCTCTTCAATGGGTATATCGCAACGCGAATCGCCTCGGCATCGACCGAAACCGCATCGCCGTCGCCGGCGATAGCGCAGGTGGCGGGCTAGCGGCGGCGTTAACGCACATAACTCGCGATCGCAAGGGTCCGAAAATCTGTTTCCAAATGTTGATTTACCCAGCTTTGGATCATCGCCAGAAAACGGCATCGATCAAAGAGTTTTTCGATGCCCCAGGATGGAATTCCTCGCTCAACAAGCAAATGTGGAAGATCTATTTGCAAAAAGGCCACTTTGGGATGATTTCGTATGCTTCACCTTCAGTTTCGAAAAACTTTG
>JBAZDT010000152.1:0-2716 GCA_041654325.1 Bacilli bacterium
GTCGTCGATCCGAGTTTCGAAAATCAAGGGGAAACAGATGTCATAAAAACACCCTGGATTGTCGAATCGCAATCACCAGAGGGTGAGAAAGTAATTAAACTCGATCGCAAAAAAGATGTCCGCAGCGGAACGACAGATCTGAACTGGTATCATTCTAATCAAGACTTCTCCTTCAAAGTAAAGCAGAACATCAGCGGCCTCAAACCCGGCACTTATACTTTGGAGACGTATATCATGGCAATCGCTCCGAACTCAAAAGCTCATAGCGAACTTTACGTGTATATCACGTATGGAAGCGTCACAAAAACTGTCGACATGAAAAATGTCATCGATGGCTGGGGCGTCCCTGATCACTATAAACTTGCTCAAATCACCGAGATAATCATCGATTCGTCGATTACGACATGCGAAATCGGAATTGTCGCTAGCGCCGTCGCCGAGGCCTGGGGCCACAACGATGACTGGTCGCTCGTCAAGGTATAAAACATGGAAAATCGCTTCATCGTCAATATCATTCACCGCCCGGAGATGGTGCCGGAATACGCTAAGACCGTCCTCGGCAAAAAAGCGAAAGATAATCGCGAGGCTTTTCTTAATGAATCGCTGGACATCTTTAAACTGCAGCAGGATATCGCCCACCGCCACGGCTTAAAAACAACTATTCAAATGACATATGCATCATTATTTAATGATGAAGCCGTGCGCATCGCCAAGGAACATCATAGAGCCTACGGCGACGAGTTGTCATTGACTCTCCTCGGCCTTCCCTGCAAGGAATTTAACGACAAATATCAGACCAAAGACTTTTGCATCTGGATGTTCTCCAAAGAGCAAAAAAGGAACATTATCGATGATGCTTTTACTCTTTTTAAGAACCGTTTCGGATTCTACCCGACTTCGACGGGAAGCTATTATCTCGATGCCTATTCGATATCCTATATAAAAAGCAAGTATCCAGATGTCGTCTGCGCTGTTGCCACCTGCTGGGAAGAAGGTCCAAAAGCCTATCATACGACAAATAATTCATGGTATACCTTCATGGACGGAGGCCCGTGGAATCCTTGGATTCCGTCCAAAATTAACACTCATGTTCCCGCCCAAAATGAAGCTGAGGACAGCGGCATCGTCGCCATTCCTCATCTGAGCCGCGATCTGCTCGCCTGCTTTGACGGGAATGGATCAAATTTTGGAACCCACCCGCAGAATGTCCTTCGCGGCATGATTTATCAAGACGATGAACTCCCTTATCTTTTTAACCTCATCGATCAATACCGGCATCTAGGCAAATACAACCGCGGCTACAGTTACAACATGATGTTTGTGGGTCCCGGCTGGATGAATAAGCTGGGGCGTTGGGAAGTTCCTTATAATCTCCTCGTCAAATCCTACGAAGACGGCCTGTCTTATTATGCTAAGCTCAAGCAAAACGGTCAGTTAATCGATATGACGATGAGCGAATTCGCCTCCTTTTATCGTCAGAACAAATCATATCTCGAACCGGAAGTTGCTCTGTGGAAAGACATCCTCTATGGCTCTGATAAGCAGTACCTGTGGTATCTTGATCCCTTTTTCCGTACATGTCTTGATTTTAACCAAGGCGGAGCGATAATCGACCTTCGTCCCTATGTCGCTAAACTTGATATTCCGGTGGGTATCGACACCGATAATCCGCACGATGCGACTTACCCCTACTTGATTCAGGCTAATTACCGAGCCGGATATTTCACTCACTACGCCGGAGAAGGAACTATCAAATCGTGCAAAGTCATCTATAACGGTGAAAAGGTTGATTTGTGCCTGACGAGAACGATGGCGCGGGTTACCTCAAACGATCAAAAAGTCGAAGCGATTACCGATCCCGTCACCATTTCTTTTAGCGATCTCGATGTCGAAATTAGAAGCTGTTTTACCTTTGTTCGCGGCACGGGAGAAATCGCGATTACTCGTGAAATTATGAATGATTTGCATGGAAAAGTTGTTACTTTCGAGGAGTATGCAACTCTGAGTTATGGCAAAAGCGAATACGCCGAAAACATGAAGGGCGTTGTGGCCGAAGTTAAAAGCGAACGCGGCGACAAAACCTTGTCGTATGAGTATAAAAACCGGTCTATCATCGCTGATTATCCTTCATCGATATCAGCGACAATCCCGCAGGTTGACACCATTGTGACAATGAGCGGAGACGCCGAAACCGGCATTGTCTATGAAGGCTATGCCTTTTCTCCCGTCATCAAACTGGTGCTTCGCAAGACACTTTCTTCAAAGGAGGCGATGACCACATGTCTCAAGCTCGCAAAGGCAAGTTAAACTACCGCTGCCCCGCCTGCTTTATGCGCGACATCGACATCGATATGTTTTACGATGTCGAAAAAAAGGAATTTTACTGCCTTCGCTGCTGCTACCACGGTTCGGAGGAAGATGTGATACGCCTCAATCAGCAGGCACGCTACAAATACAAATATATTATGTCGCGCGTAACCGATTTTAGTGAGGATAATAAACCAATCAAAACAAAGAAATATTCCAAAGGAGAATACTAATGCGACTCGGCGTTGACTTATCAACTTACCGCGAAGTTCTAACCAGGAATAAGAATTTTTACGTCGATGGCAAAGAGGTCAATCCGCTTGATTTGTTTCGCAAAAACGGCGTGTCATTGGCCCGCATTCGCTTATGGAATGATCCTTATGACGAAAACAACAAACCATACCTAGGC
>JBAZDT010000153.1:0-2708 GCA_041654325.1 Bacilli bacterium
GGTTTGGAAAGTAAGTTCATCAAAGACAAGCGGTTCAACTTGCCCAGCAACATATACTACAAAACGCAAAGCGATTTCATAATTGTAATTAGGAATGTCGGAAATAGTTGTCGTGGAAGCGTTGCTCTCAAGCGAAATAGGTATCGACATGTATTGTAGGTCATAGCGGTTAAGCTGAGGCATTTCTCCTTCGACAATTGGTGCATATTCCAAAATCGCGCTTTCGATTGTCCCCTTAGGATCATTAAAAACGGTGTCCACGTAATAAGTCAGCGTTTCGGGCTGGCTCTCGAGATCAATATTCGGATCGAGGCGAACATCGCTTATGGCGCCACCAAACTCGTCCGCTAGATGAATAGAATAAGAGCTAAGGGTATCGCGGCCAAAGCCGAGATCGGCACTAATCGACAATTCGTATAATTCACTCGCGCCGAACACGCTTTTCGTGCCGAGGATTTTTCCGGTTTCAATCGGTATTTGATATTTCTCGTATCCGCTTTTGATCTCGAGGAGGAGAGTATCTTCCGCGATGCGTTTGCCTGGGTCTTGGACTTCGATGCGATAGACGATTGTATTGTCAATCGCTTTAACGCTTTCAAAGGTCGCGGTGACGGGTTCTTGGTTAGCGATGACGGCGGCCACGACAACAGTCGCGGTGACAGCAAAAGAAGCCAACCATTTGCTCAACACGCGGCGCTTGTTGTTTTCCCGTTGCTTTTTTGCCTTGGCAAACTGCATGATTTGCCCCCCTAAAGCACTAACTATTATTCATATTAGAATTGTTAAATATCATTAGCAATATTATTTGCAAATACTATTATGAGATTTTCTCACCATCAAGAGGTAAATCGTTTTTGCGATCAGGAGCGAGAAGATAAAACAACACCATCCCTCCGATTCCCACGACCGCCAGAGCGGCATAGACATACGAAGCAATCATCAAAGGCGTTCCAACATAGGTGATCGAAACGTATTGCGCACCGGATTCAATGTGAAAGGCGACGAGACCATCGATGTTGAAGGCATCGATAGTGTTTTGTTCGGCTCCAGCGGTGACTTTGACGCTGTAACCGGGATAGTAGATTAAAGGCATTTGAATAAGACTAGCGGCATTCGCGGTGATCGCCAACTCATAATCCGGAGTGTCGTGAGACAATACTTCAATCGAGCAATCACCGCTTAAAACGGCTGGGTTATAAGGATACGCCTCGGTGTAAGATGAAAGAAGTGCCAAGCGGATGTTGCCATATAGAGAATTCGGATATTCCGAGACATAATCGTTTTGGGTGAATACCTGTGGTATGTATTCCTTGTTCCAACCGATGGTTGCGATTGATCTTAGAAAGTCATCATCGCCGCGGAAAATCAAAGAAGAAGTTGAAGGCTCTTCAATCGAATCGCGGAGGAGGCGCTTTTCCGGCAAGCCTTGGTTGGTTACCAGGCAGAAGCCGACGGCAATCGCAGAAGCGTAAGGCACGACTTTCTTATATTTGACCTTGGCGACCAGCAAGCCGAGAAGCCACGATAAGAAAAATTGGATGTAAGCCCAAAGACGCCACGGGAACTGGATTTTCAAAAGGGCTTCGGGCATAATGCGCCAAATCCATTTTTGAGTTATTAAAATAAAGGTCAAAATTAGGATGCCGATCAGAAACCAGAAATCGATTTCCTTATAAATTACGACGCCTTGCGCCTCATCGTTTTTCACTTTTAACATATAAGTGACGGCGAAGTATATAACTATTGTTATGACCGCGCCAAAAATGACCTCAAGGCGATAGGCGAGAGCGAAGACAAGACCTAGATAGATGACCGCGCTGATTAAAAAGTGGAAATAGCGAAGGGCTTTGATGCGCTTCAGCAAATTGTCGACGACGATAAAAAGAACGCTTAAAAGAAGGAAAGATATGATTTGGGTCAAGGCGATCGAATAGTTCATCACGCTTCCGTAAGCGCTGTTCATATACGGCAAGTTGATAAAGCCCGAGAAGCTAAATGAAGTATTGATTCGGTTGATGACGTGGCTGAGGGTCGTCCACATCCGCACATCGTCGGAAATATTATAAAGGCCGGTCCCCATCAGTTCGAGTGCCGAAAACAGATTGATGGACATTAAACCGACCAAGATGACTAAAGCGGCTATGCAGGAAGGAAAATATCTGCGGTGCGCGGTTCCTAACTTTGCGATTTTGCTCGTGTTAGTCAAGAGGAAAATCACGCCGAAAATAAAGCCGAACATCGCGGTCAGATTATGGCTTAAGAAGAGCAAAGCACCGCCGATAATGACTTCGAGGAAAGGAAGAACACCAATCGATTTTTTGAAATTGACGAGGCCGTGAAGCCCTTTAAAAAAGAGAGGGATAAAGGCAAAGGATAAAGCTTCGGCGTAAGCTGCCCGGCACAATGCATCAAAGATGCGGTAAGGATAGACGATGTATAAGGCGGCCGCCAATGTCGCGGCAATGATATTGCCATCGGTGACTTTTAAAATGAAGCGATACATGAAGATGCCGGAGATGAAAACGCTGATGAACATCACGGTCTTGATGGCGTCGACGGCGTTCCCGCCCATCCCGTGAGTTACAAAATAGATGAGGCTGGAGAAAAGATGAAAAAGCGGAGAATAGAAAAGGCGGTTGCCAACACCCAAACTTTCCGCTAGATAAGACGAGATGCGGGGAATGGAACCACTGTTGAGCAAAGAGAGA
>JBAZDT010000154.1:0-2632 GCA_041654325.1 Bacilli bacterium
GCACCTCAACATTGCCGATGACCTTCATGCGTTTTTTACCTTCTTTTTGTTTTTCGAGAAGTTTGCGCTTGCGACTGATATCGCCACCATAGCACTTCGCCAAAACATCTTTTCGGACCGCCTTGACATCGGCTCTGGCAATCACTTTGCCGTTGATGGCGGCTTGGACGGGTATCTCGAATTGTTGGCGTGGAATAATACCCCTTAGTTTTGAAACGATTGTATTACCGCGCTTGTATGCGGATGTGCGATGGATGATACTCGATAACGCATCGACGACGTTATTATTGAGCAGGATATCCATCTTGACGAGGTTCGAGGCCTTGTAATCGCTGAGGGTGTAATCAAAAGAAGCATATCCTTTGGTGAAGCTCTTAAGTTTATCAAAGAAATTATAAATAATTTCTAATAGTGGCAGTTCGTAATGGAGAATCATCCTCGTATCGTCAAAATATTCTAAATCGGTATAAATTCCTCGTTTTTCTTGACAAAGTTCCATGATGGGTCCGATGTACTCCTTTGGCGTCATGATTGAAGCTTTGACAAATGGCTCTTCAATTGAATCGACAAGTGTCGGTTCAGGGAGTTTGGAAGGATTATCTAGCAAGATGGTCGTTCCATCAGTCAAATTAATACGGTAGACGACGCTGGGGGCGGTTAAGATCAAATTGAGATTGTATTCGCGTTCAAGGCGTTCCTGGATGACGTCCATGTGAAGCAGGCCTAAAAAGCCGCAGCGAAAGCCAAAACCCAAGGCCTGCGATGTCTCCGGCTCAAAGACTAAAGAAGAATCGCTTAAAGATAGTTTCTCAAGAGCTTCCCGCAAATCCAAAAACATTTGGTTGTCGACAGGATAGAGCCCGCAATAAACCATAGGTTTAATCCGCCGGTAGCCGGGAAGTGGTGCACTTGATGGATTATCGACTAAAGTAATCGTATCGCCAGGAAAGATATCCTTAATGTCTTTAATTTGGGCAGCCAAATAGCCGACTTGACCGGTTTTCAAAACATCGCGTTTAACCTCATAAGGCGTGTGAATTCCAACCTCGGTAACCTGATATTCTTTATTCGCCGCCATCAGACGGATGCGGTCGCCGACTTTTATCTGTCCGTTTTTGATGCGGACGAGAGGAACCACCCCGCGATAAGAATCGTAATAAGAATCAAAGATTAAAGCCTGAAGAGGGGCGTCATTGTCCCCTTCGGGTGCCGGAATGTGCTTGGCGATTGATTCGAGAACCTCGATGACACCTTGGCCAGTTTTGGCCGAGATCATCAAGGCGTCTTCCGTGGGTATGCCAATTCGATTTTTGATTTCATCAAGAGCGACTTCAGGCATCGCGCTTGGCAAGTCGATTTTGTTGATGACGGGAAGAATCGTTAAATCATTGTCGACGGCGAGATAGACGTTGGCGAGAGTTTGGGCTTCGACGCCTTGCGTGGCATCGACGACCAATAGACAGCCTTCGCAAGCTGCTAATGAACGCGACACTTCATAGGTGAAGTCGACGTGCCCGGGAGTGTCGATCAAATTGAAATCGTAAGAAATACCATCTCTAGCTTTATAGATTATGGAAACAGCGTTTAATTTGATGGTTATGCCGCGTTCGCGCTCCAAATCCATATTGTCGAGAAGCTGCTCTTTCATCAAGCGTTTTTCAACTGTATTGGTCAATTCCAAAATACGATCAGCCAAAGTCGATTTGCCATGGTCGATGTGAGCGATAATTGAGAAGTTGCGAATTCGGCTTTGATCGTAAGTCATATTTTCTCTTCCGTGCTATTATAGCAAAAACTTTGATAAAATCATTACTTTTTCCAGAAGTTTTCGATGTTCAGAGCTAGATCCTCTGGCGATATGACAACTTCGTAATGAGCCCACTCGTGTTTGAATAAATCGCGATAGCGAGCATTCAAAAACCGATCATCGATAAGAAGAGCCATTCCGCGGTCGCTTTCGCTGCGGATAACCCGCCCCACCGCTTGCATCACGCGGTTCATGCCAGGATTGACATATGCGTATTCATAGCCAAGGTTAGCAGTTTTATCATAATAACCGCGGATCAAATCGCGCTCAAAGCATATCTGGGGAAGGCCGACGCCGACGACGACGACGCCGATAAGGCGGTCATCGATTAAATCGATGCCTTCGCCAAATACACCGCCGACAACGACGATACCGATTGTCGTTCGGGTTGGTTTTGCAATGAAATTGGCGAGAAACTTGTCTCTTTCCGAATCGCTCATCTCGCGATTTTGAATGAAAACATCGTTATTCTCAGGAAAGACGAGAACTTTCATCAACTCGCTTAAATAAGCATGACTCGGGACATAGATTAAATAATTGCCCATGACGTGCGAGACAAAGTTTCGAACGTAACTGGCGACAAGGCTATAAGTTTCGGCCCGGTTGCGATATTTAACCGAGATGGTCGGGGCGATCATCAGCAGCAAATTATTAGGATCGAAAGGCGAAGGCAGCAACAAGACAGGATCATCGCGCTTCCCCCCGATCAAATCAACGTAGTATTCATGAGGTGAAAGAGTGGCCGAGAAGAGGATGCGGCCTTTAACTTGGGATAAGCTGCGATGCAGATGGCGACTTGGATCGAGGCAATAAATCGTAATTTTA
>JBAZDT010000155.1:0-2610 GCA_041654325.1 Bacilli bacterium
TGCCGCCGAAATCCCCCACTCCCCGCCCGGACAAGTGGGCGCGGCATCGCTGGAAGTGGCAATGGCATCGGTTTTGCAGATGGCCAGATACCAGTCGTCGCCATTGGTATCGGTGGAGCTGGCCGTGAAGGTAACGTTATCCCCTGCAACTGTGGGCGTACTCGTGGCCGAAACCGGATCCTCGTGCGGGGCCACGGAAAATGCGGGCGCGGCATTGACGCCGGCAGCCACGGTGACAATACCGGTGGAGGCGCTAAACCAGGTGTCGGTTTTGTTGGTTGCCGACGAACTGGTTGATCCCCATGTGCCGTAATATTGCCTCGCGGCGGAAAAATACAGTTGGTTGGCCGTGGAATTGGTTCCGGATGCCAAAGCCATTTTTGCAGTGCCGGATAACGACAGATCACTATTAATTGTCAATGCCGCCGAACAGGTTTTGGTGCCGGAATTGGAAAGCGTGAGATTGTTATAGGTGGTCGTGGCCACGTTCTGATCGGTTCCGTTATAATTAACCGTGGAGCCGGTGATGGTGTAGCTGTTGGCTCCCGGGGTGAAGGTTCCGGCAACGCCAATGGTGCCGCTGGAAGCCAAGGTTCTGGTACCGCTTGATGAATTCACAATATTGTAGAAATTGATGGCCGGAATGGTTTGCGAACCCGCGCCGGAGAAATTGACAGTGTTGTCGGCGGCGGTGGCGGTGAGAGTGGCGATGCCAGCGCTTCCCTCAAGGAACAGATTGGCCGAAGCATCCTGCGCCAGCGCGCCGGTGCCGGCAAGCGCGGTGGAAATCGTGAGAGGATATATGCCGGCGCATTTGTTGGTCACGGTTATGCCGGTAGCGGTCAAATTCGGAATGGTGACCGACGCGCTCGAACAGGTGATATTTTGCGCGTTGGTATTGAAGGTGTAAGTTCCTGAACCGGCGGTGAATGTGCCGGAATTGGTCAGGCCTCCCTTGAAGACCACGTCGCTGTTGCCGGAATTGTTCCAAGTGCCTCCGGCATAATTTGTAACCAATCCGGTGAATATTTTGCTGCCGCTGGCGTTATTGATTATCAAGCTGCCGGTAAATGAAGCGCTTCCGATTTTTGTCGTGCCGCCTACGGAAAAATCATATCCGGCTAATGTTAAAGATCCGCCGCTGGCGCTAACTGAACTAATATCCAGCGCACCCCCAATTGCCAATGGTCCGACAGTAGTTGCACTGCCGTTGCTATAAATTTGAAAATTACGTGCGATATTGGTAGTTCCTGTTTGTAAAGTTTTTCCGCTTTCAGTCAAGACGAGGTCATAATAATTCGTATTATAAATGGTTTGCGGACTAGAGCTTATAAAATATACAGCATTTCCTGTCGCGGTCGCGGTTAATGTTGAAATAGTCGAACTTCCGTTAAGCCTTAATCGAGCCGATGCCCATTGAGTTAAACCGCCCGAACCTGCAAGCGCGGTATTTACGGTAAAAAAATATCCGGTGCATTTATTTGTCACCGTTACATCGGTAACGGTCATATTGCTAATAGTAGTATCAACACTGCAGTTTATATCCTGTGAATTGGTATCAAAAGTATAAACACCCGAACCGGATGTGAACGTGCCGCCGTTGGTCAAGCCCCCGCGGAAAGTAACGTTTTCATTGGCGATGTTGTTCCAGTGGCCGTTGGCGGCAACCGTGACCAAGCCGGTGAAAATCTTAGTGCCGGTGGTTGAAGTGAATTCCAAATGGCCGCTGGCGCCGGCGCCCACAGTGGTGGCGCCGGTAACGGTTAAGTCATAGCCCGCGGCGGTAAAGGTAGTGCCGTCGCCAATAGAAAGCGCGCCGCCAATGGTTGTGGCAATACCGGTGGCAATAGTCGCGCTGCCGCTGGTGGTTACATTATAAAAAGTGGTACTGCCCGAACCACTGATGGTTTTTGACGCGCCCGTGAAAGTAACGGTGCTGCTGTTTGCGATCAAGCCGCCGGAGGTCGATGAGTTATTAACCCAGTTGCCGGCGACGCTTAACGCGTAAGTTGAGGAAATTTCCAGAGTCGCGCCGCTGTCAATGGTAATATCTGCGCACAACCCGCCCGCCGCGCCGATCACCGGTTGGTTGGCCACATCGGGAATTGTCACGGTGGTGGTGGCGGTGGGAATGGTGTCGTAGCACCAGTTGGCCGCCGTATTCCAATCGGTACTGGCCGAGCCGTCCCATGTGCCGGCGGTACACGGGGTTTCGCCGGCGGCCACGGTGACAATGCCGGTGGAGGCGCTAAACCAGGTGTCGTTTTTAAAGCTTGCCGCCGAACTGGTGGAACCCCAGGTGCCGTAGTATTGCCGCGCGGCGGAAAAATACAGCTGATTGGCCGTGGAATTGCTGCCGCTGGCCAGTGCCATTTTTGCGGTGCCGGATAACGACAGGTCGCTGTTGATCGTGAGCGCCGCCGCGCAGGTTTTGGTGCCGGAATTGGACAGCGTGAGATTATTGTAAGTAAATGTCGCCACATTTTGGGTCGTGCCGTTGAAATCGATCGTTGAACCGGTGATGGTATAGGAATTGCCACCCGGGGTAAAGGTCCCGGCAACGCCGACGGTGCCGCTGGAAGCTAAAACCCGGGCGCCCGAAGAACTGCC
>JBAZDT010000156.1:0-2604 GCA_041654325.1 Bacilli bacterium
GTCAAATCCGCTCAAGGCGTGGGCGATGAGATGTACGGGCATGCTAACTTTTTTGCCTAATCCAGTGATGCCATTATGCGAAAAGCTGCTTGCCAACATCAAAGATGCTCGTGCATCGTAATCCATAGGATTATCAATGGCTTTTTTACCGACTTCAACGACGTGGCGAATGACGCTGAGGGCGAATTCATCGGCTAATTCGATATGTTCACTTGGCGAAAAGTAACGTTCGAAAGAGTGAGAGATTATATCGACGATTCCGCAACCTGTTTGATATTTGCTTACCGTATAGGTGAGCTCGGGATTGCAGATTGCAAAAAGAGGTCTGATTATGTCGCTGTTAAACCCCCTTTTGGTATTTGTTTCGTCGTTGGAGATGACGCATGAGGCAGAAAGTTCTGATCCAGCGGCGGACAAAGTTAAAAGCACTCCGATGGGTAGAGCTTTTTGCGGACGCGCCTTATGAAGATTGAAATCAAAGGGGTCACCATCGTAATAATAGCCAGCCGCGATTGCTTTCGCGGAGTCGATAACCGAACCACCGCCAACAGCGATAACGGCATCGATATGTTCTTTTTTAGCAAGAAAAACGCCAGCTCGAACTAAAGAGTGGGTTGGATTAACGCGAACGCCCCCCAATTCCACGAATTCGATATTAGCGTCTTTTAATGAAGTGACGACAGATTCGTAAAGCCCAGAGGATTTTATCGAGCCTGTTCCATAATGCAAAAGAATTTTCTTAAAACCATAGGTTTTGATAATATTCCCGATTCGTTTTTCTTTTTCTCTTCCAAAATACAATCTGGTCGGAGATACAAAATCGAAATCAAGCATCAGTGTCCCCTTTTTTGGCTTCATCGTTTATCAAGCCGTCACTGCTCTTTTTGTGCATACGCGCTTTAAGAGCGTTCTCGACCATCATTTTTTCGACGTTAAACATAATCACCGAAAAGCGGTGAAGTAAGTCTTCTTTGCTTTCCTGAGAGTTTTCGGTTGCCCAATACATTAATTCAGAGACAAAGATACTAGATATGATTCTCGAGACACTTTCAATTTGCTCCCGCGGTAGTTTTTTATACTTCGTGATATTCAACAAGCGGGTTAAAGAACGGGTGTAAATGTAATTGCGGATGTAGCTTGTGAGACCTACGGCATATGATGTTTTGACGGCGTTTCTAAAAAACGGGGCGTTTTGCGAAAAAGTGTCCGCTAAGAATCGCGCGTCGCCGATAGTTGTACTATCAAGGTCCTCACGCTCTTCGGAAACACCAATCATGATGCCTTTTAACAAATCGTTCAAATCCTTATAGTGGTAGTAAAAAGTCTGGCGTTTGACACCAACCCTTTCACATACCATCTCTATCGTGATGTGGTCGAGAGGAATTTCGTTTCCTAATTCGATGAACGCCTTTTCTAACAAATAAACAGTTTTTCCTTTTTTGCTCATAATGTATAAGCCCCCCTTTTTTTATTATTGTTTCAAACCCGCTAATGCGATGGCGATGGCTGCCCCAAGTCTCGCGTTATTTTCGATTAAAGCAATGTTTGTATCTAGTGATTTACCTTTGGTAAGCGACGCAATTTCTTTAAGCAAAAACGGTGTGACGGCTTTGCCTTTGATCTTCTCTCGCTCGGCATTCGCTAATGCGGTTTCAATGGCTTGATCGATTTCCTTTTTCGGCATTGCCAATGGCTCTGGAACCGGATTGGAAATAAGAATCGCGCCACGGATTTGCATATCGCGTTTTGCCTTAATGATAAGTGCGACTTCTTCTGGGCTGGCGACTATGTCTTCAACCTTTAAGCCTGATTCACGGGAATAGAAATTCGCGAATTGCTCGCTTTGATATGACAAGACAGTCACACCTTTGGTTTCCAAATATTCTAGGGTAAGTGGAAGATCAAGAATAGCCTTTGCCCCTGCTGATACAATTGTCACGTTGGTCATGCCCATCTCTTCGAGGTCGGCCGAAATATCGAATGTTTGCTGGGCGTGGCGATGCACTCCGCCGATACCACCCGTCACGAATATCTCAATACCAGCTTTCTCGGCGATGATCATAGTGGCTGCTACCGTCGTGGCACCCCAGCCTTTTTTTGCGACGACAATAGGAAGATCTCGACGCGATACTTTACGGATGCCTTTGCGCTTGCCAAAAGCTTCAATTTGCTCACCATTCATACCAACAATTATCTCGCCATCGATAATGCCGATAGTCGCTGGAACAGCGCCTAAATCAGCGATGATTTTTTCGAGGGCTAAAGCGGTGTTAACGTTTTGAGGATAGGGCATGCCATGAGAAATGATCGTTGATTCCAAGGCAACGACGGGCTTTCCTTGCTCGAGGGCGTTAATAACTTCCTTTTTAATGAACACTTGGCACTTCCTTATTAAAAATAAGCCTCTTCGTTAATTTACTAATTAGAATGTAAAATAGCAAGTCAAATAACAAAAAAAGAAATAAAACAAGGACGTGGAGCGGTTTCAATGCATCATAGTTAATTTTGAGAATCTCCCATGAATTAAGAAAATAGTCGGCGATAAAAGCAGCGATTCCAAGCGCGACCATCGCGAGAAAAAGAATCAAGCGATATGAGTCTAAT
>JBAZDT010000157.1:0-2602 GCA_041654325.1 Bacilli bacterium
GACAGGGCGGACGCACCAAATTCGCGCCCATTTTGAATATATCAAATACCCGTTGGTCGGCGATTCTTTATACGGGGTGCGAAACGATCAAATCTATCGCCTCGGCCAGCTTTTGCACGCTAAGGAGTTGACCCTCGTTCATCCGCGCACGAAAAAAGTGCTGACATTCACTTGCCCACTGCCGAATTATTTTCAGGAAATCCTCGATAAATTAGAATAAAAAATTGTAAAAGAAAAACGGGTTTAAACCCGTTTTTATGTTGAAGTATCTTTAGACGGTTCGTTCGACGAGTTCAAAGATCAATCCCATATAGCCATCGCCGCCAGCGATATTATAATAAAGATTCATGTAATCACCGGTGAAGTAGTTGGTTTGCGTGTATTGGTAAGGGACAATTGGCGAGTTGCTGGTATCGACGAGCTTTTCGCCATCAAAGAGGGCCATTTGCCCGCCCGTTGATTGAAAGCGAGGCATCGCGTTAGGAAAGGCAATGCCTTGGTCGATTTGGAATGTGCCGCTGACTTTGGTTGAAGTTGGGGCGGCAACAGAGGCGTCTTTGATCATTCCGATTAAATTGAAGTGCGGGACATCGATGCCATTAACCTTGATAATTTTGGTAATGCTGTTGGTGCCATAGACGGGGAGGAGATTTTCTCCGAGCGCCGATAGTTGCGGGGCGACGGCATCAGCGTGGACGAGCCTAAACCAGTTTTCGCTGCCGGAAACCCAAGATTCCAAGACCGAGTTTTGGACTTCTGTGTGAGGCTGATATCCGCCCGTTCCATCGGTTAAAGGATAAACGTGGTCAGTGATCATGATCGGACCGCCAGCGCCGATAAATTCTGAATCTTTAATTAAGAAGTAATCGGTTCCGAAATTGTAGAGCATGCTGCTGAAGGTGTCATAACCGCGAGCTTTTTCAACGGTGATGGTCGGACAATAAAACTCAGACAAGATAATCGTGAAGCATTGGGAAGCGATTAAGTTATAAAGATGGGCTTCGACACTTAATAGTTTAGTGAAGATGGCGCCACCGGATTTTTCGCCGATTTCCGTGCGGTTCGCGTTGCCGACGATGGAAAGGTTTTTCATCACGTAATCGCCGACTTCTTCGCGGATTTCTCCGACGCCGGCTTTGATGACAGTCGCATGGGAGATGACCAGCCCAGCTTCAGCGTCGATGCGCCCCGATTCGCGAGCGACGACGGGCAAAGATGTGTAATCAAGATTAAAGTAGTTGCCGTTGAAGACAAATTCTTCTAAAGCGGGGATATCGCGATGGTATAAGTTATAGTCATCGCGCAATGAGCCAAGGGCGCGCTCATAGTCGGAATCGGAAGTTTTAATGTCGGCATCGCCTGCCATATAGAAGAAGGTATCAGGAAGTTTTGCCCGGACGATTTCGATGTCGTTTTGGAAGACGATGCCATCGATGTCGACGAGCGTGATTCCGTTAGCGGTGCGGTAGGCGTCCCAAAGGGTTCCAACATTGTTAAAATGCGATAGATCATCCTGGGTGTAGACGTTATAGCCATTGACGATTGTGAATTCAAAGGAAGTGGCATATTTGACGGCGAGTTCATAACGTTCGCCATAAGGACGAACCGTCAACTTGTAAGTTTTGCCAATCGCGGCTTCGGTGAAGTCATAGGTTGAAGCGAACTCATCAATTGCGACGATCGCATCAAGTTCGGCACCGCTGAGGGTAACCCATTCCGCGCCTTGTTTCTCTTGAATAAGAGAGCTGCTGTGATATGAGGAAACGGTAATTTCATCGCCATCGCTGTTATAGGCATAGATGGTCGGAAGGAATTTGAAGGCGTTGTCATCTCCGACCGCATAGCCTTGGGCGCGATCCATAAATTCGCTGCGGGCATTTTCGGGAGTCTTAGCTTCGATATTGGCGAAATATGTCGTCACGAATTCAGGCGCCCCGATATTATCAATTTCATAGTACTCGACAACTGAGTAGGTCCAGACGACGCTCTCGGTCAAATAGCTGATGGTGATTTCGAATTCTCCGAGTTCGGAAGTATCAAGAACCGTCGGGTTGAAAGTCAAATCCTCCCCAGTGATGGTGAGGGTGGTGTTTTCATAGGTCGCTCTGATCTCAACTTCGGCGAGATCGACTTGCGCGTTTTGCTCGTATTCTTCTTTCAGACCTTCGATGACTTCGATAGCGAGCAACTGGCCAGCATCGCTAACATCGGAAGTCGCTGGGTCGCATCCGGCGAGGGACACAACAAGAAGGGGGAGAATGAGTAGGCTTTTTTTCATGTGGGTATTTCCTTTCATGTCAAATTAGTACCACTTATATTCGGTATGGCGACCATACCAAAAATCATTTTACCACTTAATAGCAAAATAAATAAGATTCTATAATTCAGGAACTTTAGCCCGCAAGCGAATGCGCGTAGACTTGTTGGAATTATCATTGGCCCGAAGGGTGAACGTTTCCGTTCCTTCATCGCGGAAAGAGACGCGGCCGGTTGCCGCATCGATACTCGCCACCGGGCTATTCGGGTCGGTGTAAAACTGGACGCTGGGGTTTGTGACATTTGAAGGATAAACTTCATAGATGATATCAATGGTAAGGTTCGG
>JBAZDT010000158.1:0-2602 GCA_041654325.1 Bacilli bacterium
ATCGCAAAACATCACCATTGCTGCCCCTGAGCGTTCCCGGCTTAAAAAGGTAAGAAGCAACATCTGATTGGGCTTTAATCATTAATTGGGTGGAATCTGTTCCATTTCTAGCATCTGCGAACTTCAAAGGCTTCGCTGCCGAAATGAATCTATCTGGGATGACCGCATCATCTCTTCTGACGTTTTCGGTGTCATATGATTGCCACAATACAGGAGATGATGAATCGCTTGGCGCAACAGGATAATAATACATATCATCTACCCAAACGGTTTTATTAGTAAGATTCCCGTTAGATAAGTCCTGAAATCCGAAGCCAATCCGAATTGGGTGGCCAGAATAATTAAAACCAGCGCTAACTTCTTTGTCGCCACTCCAAGAAGAAAGGGTGGAAAGATCAATGCTAACTTGGTACCAACCATTGCCTAGAGAGGATGGCGTTATATCTTTAAAACGCGCGCCATTCCAACCGCTATCAATAAGGTTCAGCCATAGCTTCTTTGTAGGAAAATCACCGGCAAAAAGGAATTTGCATTCAAGAGTACCGGCATCGCATGTCATTTGGCTTACTTGTTGATCTGTCAAATTATGTATCATTCCCCATTGGTTTTGCCACGATTGCGTAGCGTTGTTATTATTAATAACGCATTTGATCGAATTTAGTGATGCGTCACTAGCCGTCATGGAGTAATCAATCGAGCGCGTGCATCCAGAGGACATGCCGCCATCTTGCTCGAGGTTTTCCAAACCCAAAGTGTAATCTTCGTGAGCCATTTCATTAACGCGAACATTGTCAAAATATACTTTCGACTTGCTGACATTGCTAGTTTCGACATCGAAGCCAAAACTATATCTGATTAATTCATTGCTGGCAAAGCCAAGATTAGCAAGATCATAGCTAAATAAATACCATCCATTTTTTAATGCGGTTGTACCGACCACTTTGATAACGCTATTTTCCCATGATTCAAGCGCTCTTAAGTATAAGGTCGCTGGGTTTGTGATGTTAATCGGCTTGTATTCAAACATTAAAACTCCTTTCGATAAATCGGAAACAAAATAAGTAGAAAAACCGTCTAGGTTTTGTGGCGAAAATGTCACATAGTAATGGGCGTTGTTGCCACGTGATTCTTTGGGTTTAGCTACCAACGAGGTTCGCGACACACGACCATAAGTAAATTCGTTATCAAAGGAAATATATGTATTTGTCATTCCTACATCGAGCGGAATGTTTTCTAGGCCGTCGTAAAGCGATTCATAGTCCATTTCTTGATTCATCGTATGGTAGCGATAATCGATTTCATCCAAAAGGACATAGGCGCTGTTCTTGTTTCCTCCGTCGATACCTAATGGTTTTATATTAATGCGAATAATGTCATTACAATGATCAAAATTAACATCGGAAAAATCAAAGCTATATGAAGACCAGCCGTCAACACCATTATACGAATTATTCATAATAATGAAACCCGGATCTATCCAAGAAGAACCGACGGCTTGAACGGCAAGTTCGTGGTTATCGACATTGTTTGAGAATTTGGCTTTCAAAGTGAGGATGGCATTGGTGAAATTTGGATGTTCGCTGGCAATTCCTTTAATTTTATTCTGTTGCGTGCTTAAGGAAACATAGTTGTTGGCGGTGCCTTTAAAGTCCAGCCTAAGAGCGCGAGAGGAATTATCTGAGGAGGTATCCAACACATATGACGGATTCGCGTATGTTGCGAGTGGTCCCTCATCAACATAAGAATTTTCCAGTCCGTCATCTAGGCTTTCCGCACCGCTATCATCAGAAGCAGAAAGACAGTCAAAGTTGATGGTTATTTGTGATACAACTGTGCTTTCGCTTGCTCGAAGCCTGATGTGATTAGGCAAAGAGGAATTAAATGTGTAAGTTGTTGAAGACCTAAATGTATAGTCGATGCCATACATCGGTGTCTCTAAATTGAAGGGTTCGGCATAGCCGTGATACAAATCGATACTTCCGGAAACTAAATCGACTTCGACGGTTTGAATGCCATGGATGGTCGTAAGGGTTTGGATATACCCGCCATTGCTAAAAGCAAGATTGCCGCCGCTATTCCAAACCACGCCATCATCATGGATGTATATCGGGTTGCCTTTTGTCGTTGTAACGTGGCCATCCGTCTTTGGGTTATTCGAAGACAAAATAAGCGAATTCGTTGCTTCGTTTGATTGAGCAAGTGTTCGGAGATTTGGACCGATGATAAAAAGTGCTAATAATAAAGGCATTGCGACAGCGCACACACTCAAGAAACTGATTCTATTTTTATGGCTTATCATTATTCTTGCCTAATCAAAGTTTATCAAAAAGGGGGAATGTTTCAAGTATTTTTAAACTTACTTTAATATTAATCGGCCTTTTGTTTTCCGCCGTTTGAAAACTCGCTGCAATTCAAGGTTGGCAAAAGTCCAAAATAGCGCTGAAATCTTTGTTTTTAAACCATTATTAAAGAAATCAAATATCCATTTTTAAGGTGTAAAATTAACCAATTTAGTTTAAAATAGAATAATCTGGAAAGGCCGTTTATGGAAAAACTTGAAAAAAGAAATAAGATTAGAATTTCTTATCAATTCGAAATTCTT
>JBAZDT010000159.1:0-2602 GCA_041654325.1 Bacilli bacterium
CCGATTTTCAAGGCTTCGTCAAATCACAAATACGACACGGTTGATTACTATGCTATCGATCCGGTGTTTGGCACCGAAGAAGAATTCAGACGTCTCGTCAGCGCTTTGCACAAGGAAGGAATGCGCCTGATACTCGATGGGGTCTTTAATCACATCGGCTATTATTCCCTTCAGTTTCAGGATGTCATAAGCAAAGGCAAAAAATCGCCGTATTGGCGGTGGTTCTTCGTCTATGGCGATAAAGTCGATACCGAAAAAATCAACTACGAGTGCGTCGGCGACTATATGTGGATGCCGAAACTCAATACGGCAAATGAGGATGTTCAGACATTTTTTGAAGAAGTCGGCCTCTATTGGATTGAACGCTTCCAGATTGATGGCTGGCGGCTTGATGTCGGCGATGAACTCGACTTCTATTTTCGCAAGCATTTCCGCCGCGTCATCAAAAAGCATCATCCCGAGGTTTTAATCATGGCCGAGACATGGCATAACGGACTCGATTTGCTGCGCGGCGATGAAGTCGATTCGATTATGAATTACCGCCTTCGCGATGCAATTATTGACTACCTCGTCAAAAAAAGTATTTCACTCAATACTTTTATCGAACGGATTGAGACAATTTGTTTTGACTACCCCAAACAAGTGCATCATATCTTATATAACTTGATCGACAGCCACGACACCCCGCGCTTTCTGACGGTCGCCGGAAACGATAAATCACTCCTCTTTTTGGCGATTGTTATGCAAATGTTTTTGCCGGGTATGCCGGTCATTTATTACGGCGATGAAATTGGCATGGCGGGTGAAACCGATCCTCTCTGCCGCGCCGGCATGGCATGGGATTACCAAGATTCTGAAGTATATGATTTCTATAAAAAAATGATTGAGATCCGCAGCTCCTGCGGAGAACTGGCGACTGGCGATTTTGCCATTATTCACAACCATCAGGATATCTTTGCTTTCACTCGCGGAAATAATGAGCACATTTCCCTTGTCATCATCAATCCCCAGGATAAAGCAAAAACCTTTGCCCTCGATGCCCTCAAGGCCACCGAACTCGGTTTTAAAGGCGAGATACGACTGGATGTTGCCCCGAAGTCGTATGTGATCAGAAGGGACATTTAATAAGTTATTAATTCGTTAGGTGCCGCGTTGGATGGGCCCCCAGAGGTATCGGCGAAATTAATATAAAAGAAAGGAGACGATTATGAAAAAAATCTCTGCTCTATTACTGACAGCTATGACCCTCGCATTGACCACCGGCTGTACGGATAGCGATATTGTCACCATCGATTTTTGGCACAATTATTCCGCCGGCGATGGCCAAGTATAAGTCCTTGAGGATCTCATTGCTGAATTTGAGGAAGACCATCCGAATATTCACGTCGAGCACGTTTTCCTGGAATGGAGCGCACTTCGTCAGGGCGTCATCTTAGGCGCCGATACAGGCTTATTGCCTGATTTACTACGCGGGGATATCGCCTTTGTACCGCAATTCCAAAGCCTGAATGTCCTCGAAGAATTGTCCGCTTACGATGATTATGAGACGGTCGCGAATACGGTTTTGGCGCAGCCCAACTCATCTAATCTCATGAACGGCAAATATTATGGTTTAGCATCAAATACGAATACGAAAATCCTCTTCTATAATGAAGATATATTAGAGGCTGCCGACGTTGACGTCCCGACCACTCTCGACGAGATGTGGGATGCCGCCAGCGCCGTCTCATCCGAGACCGTAATTGGCTATGTTGAGCCATGGACTGGCATCTGGAATGTCGGACCCTACATTTGGAGTGAAGGTGGCGACATCTTATCACCCGACAACACGACCGCGACCGGATACCTCAATGGGGCGATTCCTGTCGCCGTCATCAGCAAGATGAGACAAATGTATGCCGATGGCCATTTAACCGGATCATCGATGAACCCGTCCGCGATGGGCGACACCGATGGCTGGGCGGCCGGAAAGTATGCGATGGAACTCGATGGACCGTGGCGTCAAGCCTCAAATAACGCCGCCGGTATTAACTACGGGGCCATTCCTCTTCCCCCGGGGGATGAAGGATCCATCTCGGTTCTCGGAGGCGAGAACTTCATGATGTTCAAAACTTCACCAGACGAAGAAAAAGCCGCGGCCTGGGAATTCACCAAATTCTTAGCCGGCGAACACGCGCAAGTCGAGATGGCCAAACACGGGCAAATGCCCGTTAACAAAGACGCTTTGGAAAACGCCGAAGCCGTCACGGCCATGCCTCTTCTTCCCGTCTTTGCCGAAGCCTTAGAAACCGCCCGTGCCCGCCCGGTTATACCGGAATGGGGCGACATTGAAAATATCATTGCCGCGTCAGTGGCCGAAGCGATTACCGGAGCCAAGGCTGTTCAAACCGCTTTAGATGAAGCGGTGACCGCCATCAACGCCATTTTAGCCGGTTAGCAATCAATCAAATAACGGGGGGAGCCGCAATGTTTGTTTGAACTTTGCGACTCTTCCCAAACAATAAAAATAGGAGTAGGCAGCACGATGAAAGCGTTTCCCGTCCGTTTTAAGAAGAAATTCGATTGGCGGGTTTTAGTTCTCTTTCTGCCTAGTTTTATTTAT
>JBAZDT010000160.1:0-2598 GCA_041654325.1 Bacilli bacterium
CCAACGATTTTCAGCAATTGATTGCATACTACCATTACGCAGATTTAACTTTGTTATTAAGCGAGAAAGAAACCTTTTCGATGGTTGTCGCCGAATCGCTTTGCGCGGGTACCGAAGTCGTCGGTTATAAAGCTGGCGGACCGGAATCGATTGCCCTTTTAGACTATTCAGAGTTCGTCGAGCACGGCGATGTTGATGCTCTTTGCGAAGCGATAGCTCGCAGGCTAGAAAAAGGGATATCAAAAGATCTGGTCGCGAAAATGGCAAAAGATAAGTACGCTAATGAAAAATCGAAGAATGAGTATTTAACCCTCTTTGAAAACATGGATAATCAAGTGCCAAGAAAACCTGTTGCTTCACCCTTAAAGTCGTTGAACAATTTCTTTAAAAACCAAAAGGAAAGCGTTCTTTTAGCGGCCTCTCTTTTCGCTTATTTCTTGTTGACTATTTTGCCGTCCACCAATCCGCTTCTATTTGAAAGTGGAATTAGCGGTTGGATCTACCGCATAGTTTCATTTGCCGTTTTTATCATCGTCAATCTTATTTTGGTCATACGCTATAAAAGTCGCATACCTCTTATCCTCGGCGGTTTGGTAGGACTATATATTCTATTTGGAATTGGTCTATCTCTTTTTACTCCTTCTTCTCAGTTACTCGTCATCGCCCATCAAGGTACTTTGCTGACCTTTGCAAGTTCTGAACGCCTGAATAACATGGCGCGGACGTTAGGCGTCGCCGCGATGGTTATCTCATTCGTCAGCGTTCTTCCGGAAGTCTTCAAACAGCGAAGCAGCATCCGCTTTTTCATGGTTCTCATCGCTTTCTTCGCTCTTGTCTCTTCCCTTTATGCGAGCGCCTTCCAATTCGATACGATCATCAACTCTTTCACCGCTCCCGGCGAGGACGCCCATTTTTATCAAGTGACTTCCTTCTTTACGAGTAAGAATATTTATGGGCTAATCCTTTTCTGCGGTTTGTTGGCTCTGGCCTACTATTGCTTTGGCGCCCAGCGCAAGACGCGAATTGCTGCGATTGTCGCGATGGTTTGGCTCTTTATCCATTTAATCATCTCGCGCAATAAAACTGCACTTTTGCTCGTTCTTGTCGGATCGGCTGCCCTCTTGATCTATTTGCTTGTCAAGACGTTTAAAACGCACAAGAAACGCAATTCAATTATCGTTATCGCAATTGGCGTCGTGACCCTGTTTGGAATCTTGTTTTTAACGATTCCCGCCCTTCACCCCGCCGACACCATCCTCGACACTTTACATCATTACGTCTATCAGAATTTCATCCTAATCGGAATTAGAACTATCGGGACGCGTTTTATCGACTTGAGCCGCAGCTTCTCTCTTTTGAGCTCTTGGCAGATAACCATCGGTTATGGCGAGCAATTTGCCTACTCATACTACAATTTGCATACCGGCATGATAAGCATCGATAACGCCTTGGTTGCCACCCTGCTCACCGGAGGTATTCTCAAGCTATTTCTACTTATCTACCTCTACTATCTTTCATTCAAAAAAACGGCATGCCTATTCCGTTATAACCGGAATCTCGCCTTCCTTTTGTTGATCATTCAGCTCAGCATCATCTTACAAGGTCTGACCGAGTCGTTGTATCTCTTGCGCACCGATGCCTTCGCAATTGTTTTCTACTCTTTCGCTTTTCTTATTCCTCACGCCGAAATTTCTTCTTCAGTTGAAGAACGCGACTCTCATCTTGCCACCCGCCGTGTCTTGCATGTCGTGGCTTCGTTTGGCAAGGGTGGAACCGAATCATTTATCCTCGGATACGCTAATTTGCTGAAAAATGAAGGCATCATCGTCGATCTTTTCTGCTATGGGAAAGTTGATGATGAGCAAAGACAAAAAATCGAAGCTCTTGGAGGAGCCATCTACGAAGGAGTCGCCCCTTCGAAAAAGAACTATCTCAAAGCCTATAAGTCTTTCTCAAGCTTTTTAGACAAGTACGACGACTATTTAGCCATCCACGCGAACTGCAACTTCGATAACGCTCTATTTTTGAGCGTGGCGCGAAATCATCAACAAGCAAAGCGCGTTTTTCACGCCCACGACACATTGACCGGCATCAGGTTTTCCTTGCTGGAACGTGCGATTATAGTTTTTAAGCGCTTCACGTCTCGCCTCAACGCCACATCGTTTATCGCCTGTTCGAAAGAAGCAGGAAGCGATATCCTCGGCGCGCGCTTTTTCGCTCGTCACGGTTTGGTCATCCAAAACCTTGTCGCGGCTGATAATTTTATTGTCCGTAACGAACAGGCTATCCGCGATTTGAAAGATAAATACCATATTCCCGAAGATGCTTTTGTAATCGGCAACATCACGCGCTTCGAGCCGAAGAAAAATCAATCCTTTATCATTGATTTGTTTAAACAAATTCATGAAGCAAACCACAAAGCAATATTGGTGTTGGGTGGCCCTGACGGCGGTCAGGAAAAGGATATCCGACAAAAAACCATCGCTTATGGTTTAGCGGAGAGCGTACATTTCATTGGCCCACAAAGCGATGTCGCGTCTTGGCTTCATATTTTCGATCTCTACCTTTTTCCGTCGCTTTTCGAAGGCTTCGGCATCC
>JBAZDT010000161.1:0-2597 GCA_041654325.1 Bacilli bacterium
TTAGCAAATCGATTTTCTCTTTTTTAGAGGCGAGCCCGAAGAGATTGAAAACATCTTTTTCTTTTATCTCGTCTCCAGCGTAGGCGAGGACGTGTTCGAGTATCGAAAGGGCATCGCGGACTCCACCATCGGCTAAATCGATAATGGCGTTGATAACCGGAAGATCGTATTTAATTTTCTCCAGATCGAGAATCTCGATCATTTTTTGGCGGATGGCGTCATCTTCGACTTTCGTGAAGTCGTAGCGCTGGCAGCGCGAGACGATGGTTGGCAAAACCTTATGCGGTTCGGTTGTCGCCAAAATGAAGACGACGTGTGAAGGAGGTTCTTCCAACGTTTTGAGCAACGCGTTAAAAGCGCCGCTCGTCATCATGTGTACTTCATCGATGATATAAACTTTGTATTTGCCTTTGATTGGAAGATATTTGACTTTTTCGATAAGGTCGCGGACTTCTTCGACGCCGTTGTTGCTCGCGGCGTCGATTTCGATGACGTCGGGATGGGTGCTTTCATTGACGCTTAAACAATTTCCGCACTTATTGCATTGATGGCCGAACCCTTCTTCGCAGTTAAGAGCTTTGGCGAGAAGTTTGGCCATCGAAGTTTTGCCGGTTCCACGCGGACCGCAAAATAGGTATGCGTGGGCGATTTTATTATTTTTCAAAGCGTTTTCGATTGTGCGGACGATATGTTTTTGTCCGGCAACTTCCGAAAATGTTCGTGGTCGGTATGTTCTGTAGAGTGCCTTATATGCCATTTTATTATCCTATTCGTAATTATACATATTTATTGCTTTTGATTAAAGACAAAAGTGCTCTTTTAATATTAATATTAAGCCAAATAAGTAGTGCTTTATAAGATAGTCAATCTATGGTATAATCTCAACGCTGTTGAGGAAATGATGATGGAAGAAAGCATGCTAAGGCGGCTGGAAGTAACCAAAAAACGACTGGCGGAAATCGAACAAGAACTCGCAAACGAAAACGTCGTTCGCGATATTAATCGTTTTAAGGAACTTTCCCGAGAGCAATCCAACATCAGTGAAATCTGTGACAAATATGATGAATATATGCGTTTTTTAAAGGAGCTCGAAGAAGCGAAAGCGATGATGGAAGATGATGATCCCGAGCTATCCGAACTCGGCAAAGAAGAATTTCATCACCTCTCTTCAACCCTTGAAAAAATCGAATCCGATCTTCACCTTTTACTGATTCCCAAAGATCCTAATGACGACAAAAACATCATCGTGGAAATCCGCGGTGCAGTCGGTGGTGACGAAGCGAATATTTTCGCCGGTGATTTATTTCGAATGTATACCAGATACGCCGAGAGCAACAACTGGAAAGTTCAGATGATCGACGAGAATTCATCGGGAGCCGGCGGATTCTCTTCGGTGTCATTCATGATTAAAGGCAAGGGCGCTTACTCACGTTTGAAATTCGAAAGTGGCGCGCATCGCGTTCAGCGCATTCCGCGAACCGAAGCCTCTGGCCGCATCCACACGAGCACGGCTACTGTCCTCGTCATTCCTGAAGCCGATGAAATCGAGGTTGTCATCAATCAAAGCGATCTTCAAGTTGATACATATCGTTCGCAAGGGGCTGGTGGCCAAAACGTCAATAAAACCGAAAGCGCAGTGCGAATTACCCACTTGCCTACTGGCATTGTCGTCTCGTGCCAAACAGAAAAATCACAAATCCAGAATCGCGAGATTTGCATGCGTATGCTCAGGGCTAAGGTTTTAAGCAACCTTCAAGCCGAGCAAGACGAAAAAATCGGCAATGAGAGAAAGCTGAAAGTTGGAACCGGTGAGCGGAGCGAGAAAATCCGCACTTACAACTATCCGCAAAACCGCGTCACCGACCATCGCATTTCGTTAAACCTTCAGAAATTGGATCGGATTATGGAAGGTGATCTCGACGAAATTGTCGAATCTCTCATCCACTTCGATCAAGAACAAAAACTTCTCGGCGAATAAAATGCCTTCCCTCCGCTCACTATATGAATCTGCCCTTCGCGATGTGGCCTTCAATCATTTTAACGAGATTGATATCCGCCTTTTACTATGTTCGATTCAAGGCCTCAATTCGATGTCCGATTTTTATCTTCGAAGCGATGAAGAAATTGCCGATTTGCAGCTTTTTCGTTCCCATTTTGCAAGGTTATTAAATGGAGAGCCGGTTCAATATATTATCAATAAGGCTTCGTTTTTAGGAGACGATTATTACGTCGACAGTCGCGTTTTAATTCCGCGGATGGAAACCGAGGAAGTAGTTCGCTTCGCTGAAAAGAGGATTACCGAAGTCTTTATGAACAAGGATATTTCGATTGTCGATATCGGCACTGGTTCAGGCATCATCGCCATCGCTCTTAAGAAAAAATATCCTTATGCTAAAATCTTGGCCAGCGATATTTCTCAAGACGCTCTCGACGTCGCCGCTATCAATGTGGCAGCGCATAAGGCCAGCGTTGATTTACTACATGGTTCGGCATTGGATCCGCTATTGTCTCACGGCTACAAAGTCGATGTTTTGATATCTAACCCCCCGTATATCACTAACGTCAGCGAAATCGATAAAAATGTCAGCGATTATGAA
>JBAZDT010000162.1:0-2593 GCA_041654325.1 Bacilli bacterium
CATGTTGAAACCCAAGTTTTTCGCCAACAGGATATCGCTAATATAATCCAAATCGCTCGGAGGCGTCAAAAGGCCATCTTGATAATATCCTTGGTCGAGCAAGCCAGTTTGGAAAAGTGGTTTGTTGTTCAAAAAGAAGCGCGGATAGCCATCTTTGTCTTTGGCGATGGCGATTTTACGCATGCCGAAATATGAACTGACGATATCCTCGCCTAATTGGACGTTGAATTTATAAAGGTAGGGATCATCGGGAGACCACGGATGGAAATTGGCGATGTCGATTACTATTGGGGTATTGCTCATGCCAAGAACTGTTCTTTTTTCGAGGCTGATCGTGACTTCTTCATCGCTCGGAGAAGAAACGACGATTTCGACTTTTTTCTCATCGAATAAAGGCGTGATCTTCAAAGAAGAAATATACTTTGAGGGTGTGCTCTCCAGCCAGACCGGCATATAGATGCCGCTTTGAGGGGTATACCAAATACCTCCGCGTTTCAGCTTTTGCTTGCCGCGGCTTAAATAGGAAGTGTCAGTATCGTCTTTGACGATTACGACCAAAGTGTTGGAAGGTCTTAAATAATCTTGGATTTCAAATGAAAAAGGGAGAAAACCGCCGATATGCTCGCCGAGAAGATGGCCGTTTAAATAAACCTTAGCTATTTGGTCGACCGCCTGGAAATGAAGAAAGACGCGGCCCTTGTTGAACCCATCATCGAGGCTGAAAAAGCGCCGATAGATGAGAAATTCACCAGGCGATAAAATGCATTTGACACCCGATAATTTTGCCTCCGGCGAATAGGGAACGAGAATTTGATTAAGAAAGATACTCGGAACTTCGTCGCTGTTGCTGATAAGATAGTCCCATGTTCCGTTGAGGCAGAGGTAAGAATCGCGCACCAATTGCATGCGCGGATATTCGCTTAAGGGAAGATTTTTATTGTTTTTCATCGTTTGTTAATAAGGGTTTGGCTTGGCGATCTTTTATTATTAAAATAATAACCGGCACAATCGCCAGCAGCAAGACAACCGCCGCGGCGATATAGATGTATTCGTTAGGCAATTTGACGAATTGCCCATAATCGTTTTCGTAAGTCGCCGCCGTATTCATATAGGCTGCCTCGCCGATGAAAGGACCAGTCACCATCGGGATGAGGACGACGAAGATCATGCGGATGCCTTGGAATAAGCCGACTTCTTTTCGCGGGGTGTAATCGCGGATTTTGGAGCCGAGCACCGCTGTCGAAATCATGTATCCCGACATCAAGACGATACCGGCGATGATAAGAAAGACCATATCTTTGGCAAAGAACATACCAACCATGCCAAGAAGCGTGACACCTAATGCCGGAAGGAGAATCCGGTTCTTGCCGATTTTATCCATGAATCCCCCGATTATGACGGTCAAGATGCACGCCGCCAGCAAGACGCTGCCCATGATAATCGTGAAATCCAAGCCTACAAAGCCGAGATTTTCCTGAATGACGATTAAGAAATAAGGCATAAACGTCTGAATGGCAATCGCGAAAGCTAAAAAGGATAGAAGTGTAATGTAGAGTAGCGGATTGGCCTTGATGACGCTGGGCTTGAATCCGTAAAAAATGTTCTTGAGGTAGGTCTCGTCTTTTTTGGGGAGAGCGACATCTTTAGGAAATAAGAACAAAGAAGCGACGCCGGTCGCTAAAGTCAACAAGCCAAAAATCAAAAAGAAGATGAACCAGCCGTCGCCCTTCGCCATGCCCGAAAAACCAGCGAAGATGACGAGCATTGACACAAGAGGAAGAATCGCCAAGACGGATTCGATTTTTCCGCTGGTCGCCGGCGTGGAAATGTCGGTCGCGAAAGCGTTAAAAGCGGCATCGTTAGCGGTACTTCCGAAGAACGTCATGATGCAGTCGAGAATGATGATGAAGACGCCGGTGAGCATCGCCGCCTGGGCGACGGGAAACAAGACCAGCATGTTCTCGGTTGTGATAAAGGCGAACGACAGCACGGAAACGCCCCAAGCGATATAGCCAAAAGAGATAAAGGCTTTGCGCTTGCCGAGGCGGTCGGAAAGGGCCCCCATCAACAGGGTCGTAATCGTCGCCGCGGCGGCGCTGAAGGCCACCATCCACGGCACGTAGGAAGCGTCCGCGGTCTGCTCGAAAATATAAAGGTTGAGAAACATGTTTTCGATTGTCCAGGCGAATTGACCGACGAGTCCGGCCACGATCAGGGCGAACCAGTTTCTGACTCCGACTTTATTCATTGCTACCACCTCATGTTGGGGACTTTGTCCCAAATTGATTCAAAGTATATCTTTTTCGAATTGACTTCAAAGCCGTCGTGATCCCGATGATGGACAAACGCTTTGATATCCTCTTCGCTATATTTTTGTTTAAGAAGGTCATCGATGGTATCGACTTCGTCGGAAGCCTTGGCGATCAACTCCAAAAAGGAGTCATGATGACTTTCGCCAGTCGCGCAGTCGCGCCACTCGCTCTTCTTATCGTTTAGAACATCGAGAACATCATTGTGTTTGACTTTTCTTGGGGTCGCCATGGCGTTTATCGCGCCTTTTGGTGCGATTAGGCGAAAGATATTTTTCTTAACG
>JBAZDT010000163.1:0-2583 GCA_041654325.1 Bacilli bacterium
CTGGCTTAACTGGTTTAAGCGGCAGGCTGGAAGAGATGAGGGCATAAAGAATTTCTTCGACGTTAATCTCGTCTCCCTTAATTGAGATAGCCTCTTCATCAAACGAAGTTGAATCGCTGATCAGCATACCCTCATGAATTTCTAATTCATGCGCAAAAGGTTCAAGCGAATAGGAGCATTCCAAAATAGCTGTTATGGAAAGATCAATATCCATCCTGATCAGTCGCTGCGACTTTGTAATTTTCAATATACCGTAGCATTTTTTAATACTCAGCAAGGGTTTTACAAACGGAAAATTCTCATGAGGGAATTCAAAATTCTTTTCGACGGTAAGCGCATGATCGATGACTAATTTTGATTTTGCGATATACATAGTATTTTAAGCGCGCAGGATAATCCCAAATTTCTTATTTAAATTCTCAAGGATAGCCTTTTCGACAGCGCTTACTTCTTCGTCTTTCAAAGTCCGATCAACATTTTCGTAGGTTATAGTTAAAGCGACTGATTTAAAGTTCTCCGCTACTCCTTCGCCAACATAAACATCAAAGATGTCAACATTGGTTATCATCCGATCGACGTTGAGGATGGATTGAACAATTTTGCGAACTTCGATTTTGCAGTCCACGACTAGCGATAAATCGCGTTTAACAGCCGGAAAACGCGAGAACGTTTTAAAAGTCGGCATTCCGGTCTCCAGAGCTAGAAGAGCACCTAAGTCGAGGTCGAGAACTAATACCTTTTGCTTTGCAAGTTGGTATTTTGCTAGAGCATACGGATGTAATTCCCCAAGGTAGCCAATCACTTTGGCGTTAACTTTTATGACTGCCGACACTCCGGGATGAAGTTCGTTTTTCGCGTCGTGATACTTTTCAAGGCTCAGCCGCGACTCTTTGATGCCGAGCAAATTAGCGATTCCTTCAAGAAGGCCCTTTAAGTGATAAAAGGAGTATGGCACTTTTGCCAGCTGATGACGGTAGAGGTCGCTACCGATTAAAACGATGGCCAAGCGAAGGCCGGCGTCTTTGTCACTATCAATGTCGCTTACTTCGTAAACCGCGAGATCTTTGGCTCCGCGAGATAAATTGTAAGATGCTAATCTGAGCAAAGATGGGAGCAGGCTCAAGCGAACGTATTCATGCTCGTCAGTTAAGGGGTTGATAATCTTATGTGCTTGGCCATGGCTTAAGGTTCTGAAATCATCAAGTTCCTCTTGCCGAACAAGCGAGTAAGTAAGCACCTCATCCAATCCACAACTTGCCAAATAATCGCGAGCGAGGCGCGTTTGCTGCATTTCCTTAGAATATCCTCCGACGGTCACTTGAAGTGAAGGAAGGGTCGCTTGGATGTGATCGAGGCCAATAATGCGGATGACTTCCTCACTTAAATCAGCTTGACCGCCAATATCGATGCGCCATTCTGGTATCGTGGCGATAAAGGCATCATCGTCGATAGGTTCGACTTTAATCCAATCTCTTGTCAATGTTTTGACAATTTCCGCTTGCGATAAAGCCGTGCCGAGACGATTGTTGATATATGAACAGGTTCCTTTAATGCGCAACGAATTCTTGGCGTGCCTTTCGTCAAAAGTGACGGTTTTGTACACTTCCTTTACATCGCAAAGGCTAATTATCATCTCAGTGGCTAAATCCATCACATAATCGTATTGGAAGGGGTTGATTCCTTTTACAAAGCGAAGGGACGAATCACTTGTTAGGGCGAGACGCGTCGACGTCCTCCGAATAGCGTCGAAAGAGAAATTCGCGACTTCGACGACGATATTTTTCGTCTTCTCGTCGACCGCGGAGTTTTGCGATCCCATGATGCCACCTAAACACATTACTTCACCGTCGCTGGTAATGACGATATCACCTTTTTGGACATCATATTTTTTGCCATCGAGAGCGGTAAAAGCACCGACATAATCATTTTTAATGATCAGCTCATGCTTCGGAAGGCGATCCAAATCGTACATGTGCAGTGGCTGCCCAGTAAGAAGCATAATGTAGTTTCCGATATCGACGATGTTGTTAATCGAGCGAACACCCATGTTCTGCAAAGCCATTTTCAACCATTTAGGCGATGGTTGAACGCGGATATTTTTGATAACTCGCCCCGAAAACTGAGGGCAAGAAGGTGTCGAAGAAGAAACGACGAAGGGGAACTCTTTTTCGACTTTGAGCAAGGTCTTGGGAAGTTTTACTTCCCGACTATATAAAGAGGCTATTTCTTTAGCGTTGTTTAAAATGCTATAAAGGTCGCTGCGGTTCGCTAAAAGCTTTAAGTCGAGAATCGTGTCGTCCAAGCCTAAAAAGGCGAGAACGTTTTCATCTCCGACCACCGCATCCGCGGATAATTCTTCGATTCCTGCTGCTTGCGCTTCGGTTAGGAATTTCGCATCGACTCCTAATTCCAGCAACGAGCAAATCATCCCTTGACTTTCGATGCCGCGGATAAGGCCTTTGCTGATTTTGCCGCCTGGAAGAGAAGCCCCGTCAAGAGCGACGATGACTTTTAATCCTTTGCGGACGTTGGGCGCGCCACAGACGATGGTCAAGAGCCCGTGTTTTGGCCCGACGTCGACCT
>JBAZDT010000164.1:0-2528 GCA_041654325.1 Bacilli bacterium
ATGAGGAGAAAAAGACGACAAACATCGTGGCTAAACCTAATCCGATGGCATTGTTGATCTTCTTTGATACACCCAAAAAGGGACAAGTGCCTAAAAAACGAACTAAGACGACATTAGATACCAACATGGCCGATATGATTAAGGTAACAATGCCCATAATTTCTATCCTTGTTCGCCTTTCGCGATTAAAGCTTCTTTCCGACGCTTTTTACGGGAAGAGATAATCATGCCTAAGCCGTTGATGCCCGCCAGCAATAGTCCGAGGATTAAAAACGCGCCGGTATTGCTAACCATAAGCGATATCGCATAACGAGCGTCAAAAATCGTCCAACTGAAAACAGTTTCATCAGTAAAAGGATTGACGAAAGTCAGTGACCCCGTTCCGATAATTTCCCTCAGTAGCGATAGCGCGATAATTGAAATAAGATAGCCAAAGGCCGTCCCCATTCCATCAATTAAGGAATCGAGGGGTTTGTTTTTGCTGGCAAACACTTCAGCCCGGGCCATGATGATGCAATTCACGACGATAAGCTGTAAATAGACGCCTAATGTGATTGTCAGCTCGGGGGTAAAAGCTTTCATGAGCATTTGCACGATGGTCACCGTCGAAGCGATGATGATAATGTAAACCGGTATGCGAATCTCCGATGGAATGATTTTTCTTAGAAGGGAGATGATGAGATTGGTCATCATGAGGACAATCATCACCGCTAGTCCCATTCCCACAGCAGAAGAAAGGGTGCTGGAAGTAGCAAGGATTGAGCATAACCCTAAGAGCAAGACAAAGGTCGAATTATTGCTAAAGGCGCTGCTAATGAAGATGTTGAGCTTTTGTTTCATTAAGAAGCATCCTCCAGCAATGACATGTAATGACTGGCCGCCGCCCATAGAGCCGGAACGAGATTTCGCTCGGTATTCGTCACGCTTAGTGAATTGTCGGATTTATATTGGTTAAGCGCGGTTAAGAAGGCCGTTTCATCGTCAGCCGGCACACCGGTGATCACGGCATCTAGATCATCTAAATATGCACCGCCATAAGTTGGTGTCTCTTGATTGGACACATTATTGTAGCCGGCAAAAATCCCGCCTTTGAATCCGACTTGGAAAACGATTGGGTTACTCGGATTTCTGTTGTGGCCGCTAACCGAGCCGTTATAGACGATGCCGAAGAGCGAATCATCGCTTTTATTTTCATACATGACATAATCGATGATGCCTTTTTCGCTTAATGCCGCTTCAGCGGCAATCGTGCCTGATTCAGGAACGCGATTAAGCGTTAAGAATTTGCTCTCATCAATCTCAAGCAGATCGAGATACCCGGCATCAAGGGCCATTTGTTCGCGTCTTGTGATAATCGGCAAAGTAAAATAATTGACGGTCGCCAAAGCCGCCCCGGCAATCAGGGCCACCGTCGCTAAGAAGATTGGTAATTTTACAAATTTATTCATTTAATTACCTCGACAACATAATACATTTGTGACTCTTCTGCTGGCGCTTCATAAGGAAGAGTTAGGACCAGATGAGATTCTTCGGGTTCCGGATTTTGAACTTGCGTATTGTAGTATGCCAGACCTCCGTTTAAAGCTAATGATAAAAGTAAAACCGATAAGATAACCGACCATTTTTTAATGTTGTTATTATTCGTCATGCCCGTGGCGAAGCGGTCGATTAATGGCGATAGTAAATTAGCGATGGCGATGGCGAAAGTAACACCTTCGGGATATCCTCCCTGAATTCTGATTAAAACCGTCATGAATCCGGCGATGACACCAATTAAAACTTTCCCGAACATCGATGTCGGGGAAGTCACCGGATCGGTAATCATGAAAACCGCGCCGTACATCAGTCCTCCCAAAGCTAGATGGAGCAAGATGTATGTCCCGGGATTAAGACCCGTAATTAAAGCGACGACAAGGGCCGTTAAAGCAACCGTCAATATGTAAGCGACCAGTGGTCGCCAGTTGCAGATTTTCCGCACGATCATATAAAGACCGAGGAGGAGAATCAGGCCGGTAAACGTCTCGCCGATCGCTCCTGAATAATTGCCTAACCATAACTGACCCATGGTGACGTTGAGACCCGCTAACGAGTCGCTAATCCACTTTACTCCGAGGCTTGAAAAAGAGGTCGTGACCGTCACTCCGACATCCGTCAGCGAAGAGACGTTTCCCGGAACGGTACCAATAAAGGCCTTTAACTGCGGGCCAAAAGCAAAAGTGACAAAGATGCGTCCGAAGACGGCGGGGTTAAAGATGTTGGCGCCAAATCCGCCAAACGCATATTTGACGATTAAGGTGGCAAATAAACTGCCGATGATAATCACATAATAGGGCGTTCCAATCGGTAATGATAAGGCAAATATCAGAGCCGTTACAAGACTGTAATTTTCCTTAACCCTCGTGAATAAATAACGAGCGAACGGTTTTTCCTTATCGCGATAAGCGATCGCACCCACTAAAACATCGCAAATCAGCGTTGTCGCTACCGCCACAACAACCATCAAGATGGCTTTTAGCCCGTAACTGGGG
>JBAZDT010000165.1:0-612 GCA_041654325.1 Bacilli bacterium
ATAATCGCTCTTGTCTGCATCCGGCCAATCTCAGGGTATGAGATATCGAGACGGCAACCGCGGTGGCCCATCATCGGGTTGAATTCATGGAGTTCATCAATCCGGGCCTTGATTTCGTCTGGGGTTTTGTGCAATTCTTTTGCCAACTCTTCAATCTTGTCTTCCTCTTGAGGAAGGAATTCGTGAAGTGGTGGATCCAGGAGGCGGACGTTAACATTGAGTTCGCCCATGATCGAGAATAGTTTATAGAAGTCATCGCGTTGGAATGGAAGGAGTTGGTTAAGAGCTTCTTCGCGACCTTCGACGGTGTCTTCGAGAATCATTTTGCGCATGTAGAAAATGCGGTTTTTATCAAAGAACATATGCTCGGTGCGAGCAAGACCGATACCCTCAGCTCCGAAGCGGAAGGCCGCTTGGGCATCACGTGGTGTCTCGGCGTTGGCGCGAACGCGGAGGTGGCGACGTTCATCCGCCCACTTCATAATCCGGCCAAAGTATCCGGTGAGCTCGGCTTCGACGGTTTTGACGGCGCCTTCATAAACGCTGCCAGTTGATCCATCAAGGGAGAAAACATCATTTGCCCCGAAGACGCGCTTGCCGATGCGGACAGTT
>JBAZDT010000165.1:622-2525 GCA_041654325.1 Bacilli bacterium
AACCTGCGACACAGGTTTTGCCCATTCCGCGAGCGACGACGGCAGCGTGTGAGGTCATACCACCGCGCATCGTGAGAATGCCTTCGGCAGCGACCATGCCCTCGATATCCTCAGGCGAGGTTTCGGCACGGACGAGAATGACTTTTTCACCAGCTTCGTGGCGTTCTTTGGCTTCTTTGGCGGTAAAGGCTAATTTGCCAGTACCGGCGCCTGGGGAGGCAGGTAGGCCAACCGCGAGTGGTTCAAGTTTATCGAGAACTTTTTTGTCAAAACTTGGGTGGAGCAAGGTATCGAGAATGCTCGGATCGACTCTTAAGACGGCTTCATCGATGGAAATTAAGCCTTCATCGACTAAGTCGCAGGCAATTTTCAAGGCCGCAGCGGCGGTTCTTTTGCCGTTTCTTGTCTGAAGGAAGTAGAGTTTTCCGTCCTCGACGGTGAATTCCATATCCTGCATATCCTTATAATGGTTTTCCATATTTTGGATGGTTTTCATGAATTGGTTATAAACATCTGGCATCCTGGTGTTCAATTCCTCGATATGAAGAGGGGTGCGCAAGCCAGCGACGACGTCTTCGCCCTGAGCGTTCGGAAGGTATTCAGCGAATACTTTCTTTTCGCCGGTTGAAGGTGAACGCGAGAAAGCCACGCCCGTTCCACTCGACTCGCCTTTATTGCCAAAAGCCATCGATTGGACGTTGACGGCAGTGCCCCATTCGTATGGGATGTTGTGCATTTTGCGATAGACGTTGGCTCTTGGGTTATCCCATGAGCGGAAGACGGCAGTGACCGCCTCAATCAATTGCGCGTATGGATCAGACGGAAAGTCGCTTTTAAAGACCTTCTTGAAATACGCTTTATATTTGCGAGTAAGTTCTTCGAGTTCATCAGCGGTAATCTCGGTGTCGAGTTTATAGCCTCTTTCCTCTTTGAGCTCATCGAGCATCTTGTCCATCTCGGTGCGAGGGTGACCCTTGGCGATATTGGTAAACATGACGACGAAACGACGATAGCAGTCATAGGCAAACCGCTTGTTGTTCGTTTCAGCGGCAAGAGCGGCGACGGTGACATCATTTAAACCAAGGTTTAAAATGGTATCCATCATTCCTGGCATGCTGGCACGAGCGCCAGAGCGAACGCTGACAAGCAGAGGATTTTTCGATCCGCCGAAATTCTTTCCAGTTTCTTTTTCGATAACGTGAACAGCGTCATAAATTGCCTTGATTAAGTAATCAGGAAGATTCTTATTGCTGTCGTAATAAAGCGTGCAAGCTTCCGTCGTGACAGTAAAACCTTGGGGAATAGGGACACCGATGTGGGTCATTTCCGCTAGACCCGCTCCTTTACCACCGAGAAGTTCTTTGCCTAGACCATAAGCTTCCTTGAAATTGTAGACATATTTTTTGGCCATTTGTATTCTCCTTTATAATCATGAGCTGTCTATCGCTCACCGATAAAAGAATATCATAGATATTGCACAAAAATAACTATTTTTGCTTATGTAAGCGTTTTTATCAGTAAGATAAAAGACTAAATAGCTTTTATTTCCGCGATTAATTCTTCCCAAGGTTGACCGACGATTGGAAGAGGTTTATTTGACATTATAATCCGTTTGATTTTTTCAGCATTATGAAGCTCGATGAGAAAGGGGCGAGGGTTGACGTGGCGCGACATGAAAACGTCGGCGAAAATTGACAGCCAATAACGGAATCTCCTGCGAAAAAAAGCACGAATGATCAATGGATTATTCGTTTGTTCGGCAAGATAGCGGACGGCGGCAAAGCACTTTAGATGCAAAGAAATGCGGTTATTGGCAAGGTTAGATGTCGCCGATTCGTTAGTCTTCCGATAAAAATAGAGGGGATCGGTGATTGTGACCGTTTTTCGAGCAGCGGCGTAAAGG
>JBAZDT010000166.1:0-2520 GCA_041654325.1 Bacilli bacterium
TGATGCCGAGAACCGGAGCTTGCTCACGTGAATATTCGAAAATCGACTCATATTCGGTCATGTCTTTAAAGATGTAAAGACCGGCATCGCTTAGATACTTGACATCGTAGTTGCGGGAGTTAACTTCGATTTTGACAATCATGTCTGGGCTCGCGTCGTGGAGCTCGCGAAGTTTTGGCTGCCACTCGAGAATGTTCATGTCGAGGAGGTCGATTTGCCGATCTTTAAAAAGGTCGTTGGTCCAAAGGACAAAATCGTTTTCGTCGACGACGACCATGCCAATCATTCCGAAATTGTATGCTTCTTGGACATCGGCGCCGATTAGTTCGGCAGCTTTTAGATCGCTCTTTTGCCGAATCTTTGAGAGGCGAATCAACATCACCCAAATAAACAAGACATTAACGATGAGAAAGAAAGCTAAAATCGCGAAGAGATATTCAATGCGAAAAAGATTCTGGAAATCAAAAAAATCGTAAAAGTATATAACGGCTAAGGCGGTAGACGAAATCAGTTCAAAGGCCACGATGACCAAAGCGCGAATTTTCATTTTTCGGAGTATTTTTGTCATATTTGCCTCGACTGACTTTTATTATACCAAATTACTATAAGTAAAAAAGAACAAAGTAGAAATCACCAAGAAAAGACGACGCCGACTATAAGCAATCGGCGCATAAATGCGAAAGACGTTTATTCGTGCGAAAGCGCAAAAGAAAAGAGCCCCGTTAAGGAGCTCGTTTTTTAGTCGATTACGTAAGGGAGAAGTCCCATGAAGCGTGCGTTTTTAATTGCTTTGGCCAACTCTCTTTGGTATCTTGCCGAGGTGCCGGTTGAACGGCGGGGAGAGATTTTCCCATTCGGTGATATAAATCTCGAGAGAAGTTCAACATCTTTATAATCGATGTAAGCAATTTTATTTTTCGTAAAGTAACAGACCTTTTTACGAGGTCTCACTTTTTTGTAACCCATTGTGTGTCCTTTCTAGAATGGTAGATCGTCATCAACGATGTTGATGGCATCTAGATTCTTACTGTCCTCTGCTGGTTGCTCATCGGCGGCAAACGGCGCATTTGCTTCAGCGCGTGGCTCGCCTTTTGGTTCGAGAAATTGAACCGAATCGCAAATAACTTCGAGGATTGTGGCTTTGGTTCCGTCGCGCCGATCGTAGTTTCTTTGGTTGAGACGGCCTTCGACACCTACCAACGAACCCTTGCGGGTATATTTTGCGGTGTTATCAGCGGCAGCGCCCCACACTGTGCAAGGAATGAAGCTGGCAGTTTTCTGGCCATCTGGTCCTTTCATGCGATTGTCGACGGCGATGGTGAAGGAAGCGACGGCGTTTTCGTTTGTCGTCCTCCGCAGTTCTGGATCGCGTGTTAAGCGTCCGACCAATACGACTCTGTTAATCATTAAATAAGTCCTCCTAGCCTTAGTCTTTGTCAATCGTGATTAGATGACGAAGTACATTGGCGTCGATTCTGGCTAACCGTCCGAATTCCAAAAGCGCAGCTTCGTCCGCAGTCACTTTGATGACAACGTAATAGCCTCTCTTTAGGTCTTCGATTGGATAGGCAAAATCTTTCAATCCCCATTCCTTAACATCGCGAATCTCAGCACCTTTTTCGGCTAAGATTGCGTGAAGTTTGGAGATTTCATCTTTGCGGGCGGCCTCTTCGAGGTCAGCCTTCAAGATGTACATGATTTCGTACTTTTTCATTAGTACACCTCCCTTGTGGTCATTCGGCTACTATCCGCTAGTAGCAGAGAGCATGCGAATAAATATCGCACAACAATAATATTATATATAACTATTAAAGTAAAGAATAAAAAAACGCACGAACACGCGATGATTTTTCCATCATAAAAGCGATGGCGACTGGGTTATATCGCCTCGCAATTTATGGTCCTCCTCCCTTGATAAATATATAAGGGGGAATAAATAGAAAGTGCTCTACTTATCTCTCATGCAAGGGAAAAGAATGACTTCGCGAATTGATGTTTGATTGGCAAGAAGCATGATGACGCGGTCAATGCCCATGCCGATGCCGCCGGCTGGGGGCATTCCATATTCAAGCGATTCAAGAAAATCGGTATCCATTTCATTGGCTTCTTCATCGCCGAGTTCCTTGGCTTTTAACTGCGCGAGAAAACGCTCTTTTTGATCAAGCGGATCGTTGAGTTCGGTATAAGCGTTAGCAAACTCCGTTGCATTGATAAATAACTCGAAGCGTTCGACGAAGCGTGGATCGTGGCTCTTCTTGGTCAATGGCGAAATCTCGATTGGGTAAGAGTGGACGAAGGTCGGCTGAATGAGGTCGGCTTCGCAATATTTATCGAAGAACTCATTGATGATATGGCCGACGCCCGTCATGTGTTTTTCGATGTGGATGTCGTGTTCCAAAGCAATCTTTGAGGCTTCTTTGAAAGTCATCTCTTGATTAAAATCCACTCCTGTTTTTTCTTTTATTAATTCGACCATCGAAACCCAGCGGAAAGGTTTGCCAAGGTCAATCATCTTATCAC
>JBAZDT010000167.1:0-2506 GCA_041654325.1 Bacilli bacterium
TTCGCCTTTTTCCCACGACACTTGGCTTTCATCGATTCCGCGCGGCATGCCGTTATAGCCGATGGACACGACTTTGTGGTCTTTGTCGACGATGCAGGCTCCGACTTGAGTATTGGGGTCTTTGCTTCGCAAGGAAGAAAAGACAGCGATGCCCATAAAGTATTCGTCCCAACTAATCGGTGTTCTCGTGGTCATAGGTTATTCCTCATAAAACTTGTTTTATTATATCATCGCGCATAAATAATTATATTAGCGAAAGAAAAAAAGCGGTATTTTATCGATGGCCAATAAAATAACGCTTCAATAAAAGGCGATAGAAAAATGACAACTTTACAATATATCTTCTTTTTCTTTACGTATTAATTTAAGGCCGTCGGTAATTCTTATGCCACGCAAATCAATAATCGGGATGAAAATGGGTCCTAAACTATCATTTGTTGCGGCGAATATGCTCTGGCGGATAAATGGAAAGACGATTGGAAATAGAATGCTGGCTAAATTATCATTCCCACCGACCGCTTTAACCCATTCATCATCGAGAAGTTTAAATCTCACTAAAAAATCAAACATAAAATATTGTTTCTCGGTTTCTTCGCCCCTAATCGATATTTCAAAAGAAAAATTAGCATCTTTTCGCTTTATTTTGGCAATTTTAATGTCAATTTCCTTTGGTTTAAGATATCTATCCCTTTTTATATTTGCCGAAAGCAAGTGATAGCCCAAATAATCGTAAACAGAATTATTGTCCACTACATAGTCCTCCTATTAGGTGAACGATTGTCGCACACTTCTATGCCATCTTGCGGCTGAACGACATATACGACAGGACTGTAAGTTTCAGAATACTTGTTGTCTTCTCCTAAAAAGGATGTGTAGAAGTATTTCTTTTTGTAAGCAAATGGGAAGTACGACGCGTTTTCATCTTCTGGAACTTCCATTTCAATTAAATCGCGTGACAGGCCAATATGCTTATCTAGAAGATAGATTGCCACCGCAGCACCTCCTTTAATCGGATTGATTCCTTCTTCCCAAGCTTCAATCGTCTTTTTTGAAACATTTAAAATTGTGGCAAAAACAGCCTGCGAAACATTCAATCTTTTTCGAAGGTTCTTAACCATTTCTTTTTCGACGATTTTATTTACATCGGTAAAAGCTATTTTTGTTGATTTAGCGTTTTTTAACGCTTTTAAGTTAATCATGTCTATCCCTCTTCTTTTTCTATATCAATCGCGACTCCATCGCATAACTTTTTAAGCATGTTTCTTGCCCCGTCCGTGAGATCGTGTTGCCCTTTTTTATGAGAGGTTATGCCAAGTAATATAATTGTTTTATATAGTTTTATCACTAAGCAATAAGCTCTTATTCCTTTACTTTTTCCACGGTTATCAATGGCGATTCTGATTTTAAAGATGCACACATCTAAATGTTCTTGTCCGCAAATCATCGCGCAGCTATCTCGACCAGAACCTTGCTGGACTTCATTGATAATGTCGGTTCTCATTCTCTGCCGACATTCCAAATTAAGTTCCTTCAATTCTTTTTTTAAATTAAACGGTGAATGCGTGAGATCAATAATTTCCGCAACTTGGCCAGGATCATCAATTAACTCATATTTTTCATCATTAATAATATAACCGCCTTTCTATCCTATCTAATAGGACATGTATACTTTATAACAACATATCGCACTTGTCAATAATATAAGCGGAGACGAGCAAATAATGCATTATTATAAATAAAGAATGGTTTTATCTTGTCTTGATCAAGGCGCCTTCGAACGGTTCGAGCCAGAGCTTGCCTTCGTAACTATCAACGCTTTCGTAATTAGTGATAATAACCTCGCCTCTTAAAAAGAGGGGATTCTTCT
The DNA here is from genome assembly GCA_041654325.1 of Bacilli bacterium. Classification (GTDB taxonomy): domain Bacteria; phylum Bacillota_I; class Bacilli_A; order RFN20; family CAG-826; genus UBA1424. The sequence continues at coordinate 1,868 of JBAZDT010000167.1, forward strand.
GACGCTTCTTCGACATGTTGAGAATGATGGTGTATTCTTCGTTTCCGAACGCTCTAAGAAAGGCCATGATATTGCCATTGGTCACCAAGGAGATGAAGTCTCCATAACACAGAGCCGGTATCTCCTTTTTTAGAGCAATTATCTTCTTGTAGAAATGATAGATCGAGTTCTCGTCAGAAAGATTCTGTTCAACGTTGATTTTGTCGTGATTGGGATTGACCATCAGCCATGGTTCGCCGCTCGTGAAGCCGGCGTTTTTGGCAGCGCTCCACTGCATCGGAGTGCGGGCGTTATCGCGGTTGTTATTATCGACGAGTTTAAGGGCGAGTTTATGGGGTATTTTCAACTTCCGCAACAAGTTATAAACATTGTGAGCGGAGATGTCTTTGACTTTCGACATATCGTGAGTGCCGATGTTAGTCATGCCAATTTCCTGGCCTTGATAGACAAATGTTGTTCCTTTAAGGAACATAATCATCATCGCCAGCATCTTTCCCGATTCGAGATAATACTTCTTTTCGTCGCCGAAACGGGGAATGCTTCGCAGCTGATCGTGGTTTTCAAGATAGTTCGTGTTCCACGCGACGTTGTTCTGCCAGCCAAAGAGAATTTTCTTCATTCTTCGCGGCGCGTATTTAC